>JANJUO010000538.1 GCA_024710535.1 bacterium | reverse complement strand
GGCGAAAAAATGCCTATCGCAGTTATGGATATTCCACTTGACCAAGATGAAGTTGTTGCAAAAACAAAATTAGAAATGAGGGGCTTGTGTATTGACTCATTGACTGAAGAACAGTTGATTTATATAAACGATTACAATGCCGGCACTTAAAAATTCAGCTCGGATTTTAAATTAAATCGAAACCTTCCGAAGTATCAGATTCGGAAGGTTTTTTTGTTTTTGGTAGTTCAAACATTCTTGTTTGAGAAATGAAAAACCAGTATGGATTACATATTTGTAACAGCAGAATCTAAACTTCCACCACCAATCCCGTCAGGGATTGCATAATAGTATAAAATTGACCAAATATATTAATTAATTATAAAAACTATGCAATCCAAACTGGATTGTAAAGGCATTTATAATCATCAAGTTACAAACCTTAAATCCTTATGGGATTTTCAAATAAATTGAATTATGAATTTCTTTTCTACAAACAGATTTCTCCTACGGAGAAAGAATTATAGGGTAAATAGATTTTCGAAAAAAAATACAGTTTTAAAATAGATGTATTAATATCAATATTCCGTAGGAATAATATTTTGATGCAAACGGGAATTAAACAGGGATTGAAATTGATAATGCTAAAAAAATCATTGATTTCACAAAATTAGAATCAAGATCACAACCTTTAAATGATTTGATTCTGGCATAATCATTAAACCGAAGTAATGGTATAATATTGATAAAATAAATTAAATACAAAATTGTCATAATATTTGTTTGTTAATGGATATGGAGTAATTATGTTTACATTCAAAATTGAACCTGATGGCGATGAATTTCACACTTGGATTCCAGAACTTCCCGGATGTCATACTCATGGCAAAACAGTTGCCGAAGCAATGGAAAATTTGAAAGACGCAATGATGCTGTATTTGGAAGTTGAACTCGAACAAGAAATTGCTGAGCAAGTTTTAGAGTTTGTATAATGAAACCAAAAGAATTAATCAGATTACTTGAGAAGCAGGGTTTTATTTTTATAAGACAATCAGGTAGCCATGCAATTTACAAAAAGAATAATGCAAAGATGGTAGTTGTTCCTATCCACAATCGAGATATTCCTAACGGAACTTTGAATTCCATAATGAAAGATGCTGAATTAATTTAAGAAATTCATTTTTTTTAATAAATTTATGCTAACAGTGAAGGCTAAGAAAGCACAAACATGTCTGAGCTTCTAAATATTTAGGGCTACCCTTTTAGTAGCCCGAATTTGTTTTTAGTATCTGTTTGCAATCAATTTTAATTTTCATAGCTAAACGTTGCAGGGTTACGAGGCAATTATATCATTTCTTTTTAAAGGAATCTATTCGTTCTAATAAGAAAATCTTACTTTGAATTTGAATTTTAATTCAGAATTTTTCTTGACTGGTATTTTGAATGTGGCTTCGCTCCCTTTGTATTCCGGCTTGTAATCAGAACTGATTAATTTATGATTTAGCCCCAAATATTTGATTACGTCTATTGTAATATCGCTCTCTTTTCGATTTTTAAGAATGATTTCATATTCATTTTCGGTAACTATATCTGAAATTCTTTCGCTGGAAATAGCGTCTTCTTCGATCAATACATCAAATGCTTCACCGGTTGTCAATTTGATTAATTCATCTTTGGGTGTGTGATTAATTCGATCTTCTCCGATAAATGCAATACTACTGCCATCATCTTTGTTGATTTTGAATATTCCTTCAGGGAAAGGCATCCCAAGATTATTTTCTTTTGAATTGAGAAATTCGATAATAACTTTTGCGTTTGTTTTTTGTTTGCCCAAATAACTTTTGTAAACAAATTTCTTTTTTACAGGGATATAATTTGCGTCAAAAAGTGAAATTTGCTTTGTTTCATTATTCAATAGAGATGTTTTTCTATTTAATTCATATAAATGATATTCGAAAAATGATTTTTCTTCTAATTGAATTGCCGATGTTAATCCGCCTTCTCTTGAATCTATAGACATTTTCAAATAATTATCATTATTCCTAACTCGATTAATGCTGCCAGCAATTAATTTAAGATTAGCATTTTGGAATGTGGCGCCTGAATTATTCATAATGCTAACCCAACTTTTTAATGATATTTTTGAATCATCTTTATTCAATAAGGCAACATATTGAGCTTCCCAACGAATTCCGGCTGTATGATATGCAACTTCGATATTTTGTTTGCCTGATTTATTTGCATTAATATCCCAAACAAGCGTAGGCATCGTTATAAATCCAGCCGGCATTTCATCAACAGAAATATTATATTTTGATACATCAGGAATCATCACTAATCCACCTTCATTTTTTTGAAGAACAATTTGTGAGCCGGCGGCAATTAATTTGCCGGATATTTGCTCGTCTTTATTCTTTAGCGTGATAGTTTTATCGATGTATTTTTCTAAAATCTTCTGCATTGAAGCCAAATCATAGCGATAATTTTGTTCGTAAATCATCCCATCAAAATTAATTTTCACAGAACTTGGGTCAATCATATTCGGTATATCTTTAAAATAAATGAGTGAATTGCCTTTTTTGAGATCAAATTCACGAACATCTTTAACAACACCTAACTCACTATTGTAAATTGTAATGTCGATCGACTTCTGCTCTTGAGCAAAAGTAGCCGAAATAGTAACAATTATCAATAAAATTAATTGTTTCATTTTTTATTCCTTTGTTAAAATTAAAATTCACAATCAAAACGAATGAAATTAGAAAAAGTTATAAATTATTTTTAGATTCTGAACTATTGAGCTCTGTCGGTTGTAACAACCGACAGAACAAAAATATTATAAAGCATGAATTATGTCTCCGTCAGATGTTGCATCTGACTAATTTATTTCTCTAACCCAATTTTGAATTTATTTTGGAAAAATGATCTTACTTTTGGCTCGAGCCAGAAAGTTAGCCCGGCAAAAATTGCTCCTGCCAAAACATCAACTACATAATGATAACGCAAATATACTGTGGCTAAAATCAGTCCAGAACCTCCAATTAGCACAAGCCATCTAAAAGAAGATTTATATCTGAATGCAATTATCATATTTGTAAGTGTTATCCAAGTATGTCCGCTTGGCATACAATCGCGATTTACCACCGATGCCGGATCCGGATGTCCTATTGGAATACCGCCACCATTATTTACAATCCCTCGTAAAAATTCAGTGAGATACAATCCCGGAATTTCCAAATTTAATGTAGAAAAATCGTGTAAAGTAAATCTTGGACCTATTGCAGGCATAAAAAAATACATCAAATAAGACCAATAAAAAGCAAATAATATCATTCTTGCAAATTCATCAAAGCCAACAGTATTTTTCTTCAAATGTAGATCTATCGCTACCATCAAAGGCATAACAAAGTAAAGCATATAGCAAATTTGAAGTATTTCTGTTAAAAAGGGAAAGGATATTTTGTGCATAAAATCAGTAGGATTTCCCCCGAAAATAAATTGGTCCCACTTTATTAGAATATTATCTACCAAATTTGGATTGATTATTTGCACATAATTCTGCACCTGCACATAAATCAGATAAACAATTGGAGCAAGATAAACTTTACGGAAAATTGTCAGTGCCTTGCTTGATGAGTACTTATGTTGGAAATAAGAAACAGATAAAACCACAGAAAATATAGCAAAATTTGTAGCCAAAAGTTCAATTGCATTATCTAATTTCGAAAAAAGAATTATTGAAAAAAGAGAGTAAATAACAAGCATAATAATTGTATAAATATCATGCATTTGCAAAATTTTTTTCCATTCATTAATTTTCATACTTTGCCTTTTGTGAATCAATATTTATAAATTTATAAAAATCAACAAAATCATCTTTGGTTAGTTCTTCTGCTCTTTTGTCAAGGAATTTGGCAAATTTGGGATGACTTTTTATTTCCTGAATGATTTCTTTTCCATTATTAATATTTGAAAAATAGCCGCTCAAAGCGTTGCTCAATTTTTTTCGTCTTTGATTAAATCCTGCACGAATCAACTTCATTATGCCTTTGAAATAAACAGAATCAGGATTTTCGGTATCGAAATCGAATTGAATTACGGAAGAATTTACATTTGGCTTTGGATAGAAACATTCAGGGGGAACGTCAAACAAGATTTTCGATTTGCCGCATAATGCCATTGCAATTGTCAGAATCCCGTAATCTTTAGTTTTTTGCTTTGCTGAAAGTCGCTGTGCAACTTCTTTCTGAATTGTGAGAATTACCTTTGAAATTTTATTTGATTGCTCGAATAATGCAAAGAAAATCTCGCTTGAAATATAATAAGGAATATTGCCGATAAATTTTATCCGCTTGCCATTTGCTTTTTTAATGAGTTCATCGAAATCAATTTTTAAAATATCCGAGAATACAACATCTATATCTTTGAATTTTAATTTCAGTAAATCAACTGCACGCCTATCGATTTCGATTGCTGTAAAATTCTTTGTTTGCGATAAAATCAATTGAGTAAGAGAGCCTTCGCCAGGACCTATTTCGAAAATATAATCATCTTCGGAAATTTCGAGAGCATTCACCGTTTTCAAGGCGATATTTTTGTCGATTAAAAAGTTTTGCCCAAGCGATTTAATTGGTTTTATATGATTGTTATTATTAATGATTGCTACCTTTTTAAAATTATGAATAGTGATAATTATGTTTTTTCATTTGGAAATTTTAATAATTAAAATACTAATTTATAGAATTTATTCGAGATTTCAAAAATAAATTATCCTTAATTACAAAGGTTCTACCGAAGAATTTGAATGAGTAAGCACGCACTTTGTCAATCGCAGAGTATCCTTTTGTCTGTAATATTTTTGTCGATAGCAAGCTAAAGACTCGGTTGTTGATCTTGTTGCAATACAATGGGGGATTATTGAAACTTCGCACTCATAAGGAAAATTCGGCTTTGTTATAGAAAATAAATGAGATAGGAATTATTCAGGGGATTTTTTGCTGAATTGTGAAATAAAATAATCTGAATTGCCTAAAATACTCGAACAGTTTTAATTATAATTAATCTTCCACTTGATTGATTTGTTAAATTAGCGTTAATTGTTTGTAATTAAAAGATTATAATAAAATATCAATTGTAAGATTAGAATATTTATTGTAATTTTGCTTTGAATTTAAATTATTAATTTTATATAGGAATTATTTTATGAGCAAATTTATATTGACAAGCAAAATTTTGCTTTCAGCAATTGCATTGGTGTTTGTGTTGAGCGCCTGCGACAAAAATATTGGTGTAACTGAGCCGGACGAAACTCCGGGCAAAGTAGCAATTTCGCAGTCAGATAATCAAATCATTGGTATGAATGAATTTGAAATTGCAATCGATAAATCAAGTGCCGAAATGCCGCTTGCCGCTAACGCAAATGCTTCTACATATAAAATTACTCCATTGCCAATGGGACCTTTCCAAAAAGCAATTAAGAAAATGAATGTTACGGCAGAGCAAAAAATTGCTTTGGATCTTGCTCTTGAAGCATATAGAGCATGTGAAGTATCGGCTCTTGAAGCATTAAAAACTGCTCAAAATGCAATCAATGCAGAAGCTCAAGCAATGAGAAAAGCGATAAATGATTCTTTGAAAGCCAAACTAATCACAAAAGCACAAGCAAAAACAGCACTTGCTGAAGTAGATGCGTGGGTTGCTAACGAAATGGCTACAAATGATGCTATTCTTTCAGCAAAAGAACAATTAAGAAATTGTCTTCTTACTTTGGACGCTGCTGTTAAGGAAATTTTGAATGATGATCAAGAAATCATTTGGAACAATTTCTTTGCCGCTTATTTAGCGTAATCTTTAGAATTGAATTAGAAAGAGGAATGTAAATAAAGATTTACATTCCTCTTTTATTTATTTCATATTTGGAGGCAAAAAGCCCAATTTCGCAGAATTTCCATTTTTGAATTTGATCACTGCGCCTACCATCCCAAACTTATGATTTGCAATATAAGTGATTTTTTCAACAATAGGATCTTCTTTAGATTCCTCAACCTGTGAAACTTTTATGTTCCAAAAACCAACCGGATAATCATCAGTTGTAGATTTTGAAACTACTGTTCTTGTAATTTTCAGATTGTCAACGTCTGTAAATTCGTATTTGTCCCCCACATTACTTGCATATTTCACAATTGTAAATGGCTTGGACATATTGCCACCACTATACATAAAGTCCTGAATACCTTCAGAAGTAACCTTTGATTTTAATTCAACGGTTAAAGTCATTGCGTTTTTGTTTGTAGTATCCAAATTAACGCCAAATTTATTCAGATAAGTATTTAAAATATTGAATTTAATGTCATTGTTTAATTCAGAGGTGCCAAGTAATGTGTCTAATTTCTTTGTTGCAATAGTATCAAATACAAATTTCGCAAAAGTAGTTATAATACCATTATCGTTTTTGATAACTACTATCGAATCCTCAACATTTTGCACATATTCGCCATTGAAATACAAATATGCCAATGTTTGATCGCCAACTTTGGTAAATTCAACATCTGTGGAGCCTGCAATCTCGTTTGGTCCGGTTGCAGATTCATCGCAAGAATAAATTATCATTGCAACTATAGCCAGCAAGCAAATCAAAATATTCTTTTTCATAACATCGCCTTTAGAACAATTAAAAAATTATATATATTTTCCCCAAAAGAGGAATTTTTATTCAAAATCAATATTTTTTAATCCTAATTTAAATTTCATAAGCAGAGCAAAGAATATCAACGTGATGATTCCTCCTAATGTGTATGCAATATTTTTAGAAAATGCAAATCCTTCGGGTGCAATTAAAATATATGTTGCGGTAACGGCTGTCATAAACAAAGCAGGAATCAAAGTTATCCAATAGATTTTATTTTCTTTAACAAGATAAACTGTAATTGCCCATAAAACAATCATCGCCAAAGTTTGATTTGCCCAAGCAAAATACCTCCAAATGATACTAAAGTCAATTGTTGTTAGAAAATAACCGATTGCAAACAAAGGAATACTTATAATCAGTCTGTTTTTCATTGGTTTTTGCTCGTATTTAAACAAGTCTGCAACAGTTAATCTCGCACTTCGGAATGCAGTATCGCCACTTGTAATTGGTGCGGCAACCACTCCCAAAAGTGCAAGAACAGCGCCAATTTTTCCGAGTAAAGTATTCGATACTTCATTTACGACATAAGCCGCATTTCCGCTATGGGCAAGCATTACATCATTTAACTCTCGCACTCCTCCGTAGAAACTCATTCCTATTACTGCCCAAATTAATGCAACTACGCCCTCGGTAATCATCGCACCATAAAAAATGCGTCTTCCGTATCCCTCATTTGTTACGCATCTTGCCATCAATGGAGATTGCGTAGAGTGAAAGCCTGAGATAGCACCACAAGCAATCGTAATAAACAACATTGGAAATATAGGGAATTTTTCAGGTGCATTATGCATATTTTCAAAAGATAATTCAGGAATGGAATAGCCAAAATAGAACAAAGCAATTATCAAACTCAATGCCATAAAAACAAGGGCAAATCCAAATATTGGGTAAATTTTCCCAATTAATTTGTCTATTGGAAGCAAAGTTGCAATTATATAATATCCAAAAATTATCCATGCCCAAAATGATAAATCCAGATAATCAGGACTCAAGCTGGCAAGTATTTTTGCCGGTCCGGTAATGAACACAGCTCCAACAATAACGAGCAAAATAATGGAAAACCAACGTGTGAATTGCTTTACATTCTTCCCAAGATAAATTCCAACAATTTCTGTGATACTCAATCCATTATGCTTAAGAGATAACATTCCTGAGAAATAATCATGAACTGCTCCGGCAAAAATTGAGCCCAAAACAATCCAAATTAATGCGACCGGTCCCCACATTGCACCGGCAACAGCACCAAAAATCGGTCCAAGACCGGCAATGTTAAGAAATTGAATCAGAAATATTCTCCACCATGGCATCGGCACATAATCAATGTTATCTTGCATTGTGTATGCTGGAGTTTTTTTATTCACATCAATGCCGGCAATTCTTTCGATGAATTTAGAATAAATGAAATAGCCAAGCAATAATAAAATCAATGAGATAAAAAACGTAATCATAAAATCATCTTTTCATTTTGAATAATGTTGAATATGTTTGCCATATTCACTCATCACAAACTTAATTAAATGATTATAAAATAAAAAATAAAATAAAAAATAAATTGTAAAATAAAAAAACCGCCTCAGACATCAGCCCGAGACGGTATTATTTATAGGGTAATTTTAAGATTATTTATTTACAATGAATGTTTGAATGCTGTGGCATTCGCCCTGAATTGCATGCAATAAATAAACACCATTTGCAAGTTCATTAACATCAATGCTGAATTGATGCGTGCCTGCTGAATAGATACTTCCGTTTGAAATCGATTTTACTTCTTTGCCTTCAGTGTCGAAGATTGACATTATGATAGGATTAGATTCGCTTACTGTAAAGTCGAAATTCAATGCGTTGATTGTTGGGCTTGGATAGATTCTGCCAATATTAATTGCTGTTCCCAAAGCATCACAAATTGTTTCAGCCGGCTCGTTTCCTGCAACTGCAGTTCTTGCAGCTGTTGCCAAACTTCTTGGATTCATCGAAGCAGTTGCTGTATTATATTTAATAAACGAACCTGCCTGATTGTATGCAAACACTCTGAAATGATATGTTGTTCCTGGTGTTAAGCCGGAAATACTGCAACTGTTTCCTGTTCCATTATATACAACATATCCATTGCCAATTGTAGCACCGCTTCCATAAGTTGCGCTTGCAGTATATGAAGTGTTGTCAGATGGAACACTTGTTAATGCTGATGTAGAAGCAACAACAATTCTACCGTTTCCATTGCCTTTCGACCATGAAATAGTCATTGAAGTTTGTGTTCTTGAACTTTGGAGAATTGCTCTATCTTGAGTTGGAGTAGATGGAGCAACGTTGATGTTATTATATGTGAAAGGAGTTAATTCAGTTGTTAAATCGCTTGCAGTGATTGCAACACCGGTTTCGCCACTATTATTAGTATATACAAGATTTGTGAATGTTACTGAATGATTTGTGCTTGGTAGAATTGTTGTAGTAGTACCGCCAAACGATCCATTACCTGTAGCTTTTGTCATTTCAATAGTAATATCTTCTTCGTTATAAGCTGGCATTCCGTTTGCATCTTGTGCTTGAACAGTCATTGTGAATGCAGTTCCGCTTGTTAATGGATTTACGCTTAGATGTGTAATAACAAGTTTTGTAGCTTTGCGTAAAGTTGTGAAGTTTGATGTTACGTTTGCTGGTACTAAATAATTTTCCAATCCACCCATTCCGTTATATGAGAAGAATCTCACTTGATAAGATGTATTAGGATTCAAACCGGTCAGTGTGAATGAATTTCCAGTGCCGTTATAAACAACTTTTGATCCACTTATTGATGAAGAAGATGTTGAAGTGTGATCTGAATCTGCAGTATAACTCATAGCATCAGCAGGTGTACCCCAAGTTCCACCATAAACACAAACTAAAGTATAAGCTCCGTTTCCTTTTGTCCAAGTAAAATCTATGCTGTTTGTTGTGATGTTGCTCATCGATACTGAACTAATATCGACTGTTGGCTCTGCATACAAAGTGTGCATATTTGCTTCTGCAGGAGTATTCAGATAATTTGTTGTAGCTCCTGAACCATTATATGTATATGCGGCATAATAATAAGTAGTGTTAGGATTCAAACCAGTTGCAGTACCTGAATTTCCAGTGCCATTATAAACAACAACTCCAGATCCAAGAGAACTACCAACAGTATATGTGCTTCCTTTTGTTGGGGCAGTAAATGAATTGCTTGCGCTTGCAACAATCAAAGTGCTTTCGCCATTACCTTTTGTCCAAGCCATTCCTGTTGATGTGCCTTGAATTGTATTGAATGTCAAGTTTGATGGAGCAACTGTTGGAGTGTTTGCTTCAGTATTAACACTACCTTCAGCATAAGTGCTCATATAATTTTCAGTGCCGTTAGTACCATTATATGAATATGCACGGAAAGAATATTGAGTATCTGGATTCAAACCGCTTACATTAACTTCATTACCTGTTCCATTATAAACAACTTTCCAATCGCCAAGTGAAGAACCGCTTCCAAAAGTGGAATTTGCTGTATATGATGTACCATCTGCTGGGCTGCCTCCAAGAATATTCATAACATAATCTGTTGCTTCCCCATAATAATAATATGAACCAGTGGCACAAGGATTAGGAGAATTAGCATTTACGTAGTAATAATATGCAGTCATCACTCTTACGCGGGTTGCACCGGCAACAGCTGTTTGCGGAACAGTAAAGTTTCCTGCAATAACAGCGGGAGAATTTAAATCGTAAGTTGTTTTCGTTACCAATTCGCCAACGTCAATAAAATCGCCATCTCTATTCCAATCTACCCAAATTAATAAATTTGCATATTGAGTATATCCATAAGGTGAATCATGTGTAATACTAAAATTCACTGTAGAACCAACTGCATTATTGGTTGATAAACTTGATTGGAATGAATATCCATTTGATGACCATCCTGGCTGAGAATGATTAATAGATCCAAGAGAAACATTATTGAGTCTTCCATAATAATCATATCCAAAACTTGGTGTGCAATATCCTATTGGTAAAGAACCACCGACGCCGCCACCACCAGCTTTTGCCAAGAGTATAGTTTTTTCGCCATTGCCATTTGTCCAATTTACTTTTGTCGAATTAGTAGTTGTATTGCTGAATGAGATTGCTGATGGTGCAGTAGTTGGCTCGGATGTTAATGTAGTAAAGTTTCCTGATACAGAAACAGTGCCAAAGTTAACATTTCCAGTAGAAATTGTTCCAGTGTAATTATAAACTGCTACATAATAAGTTGTATTAGGAGATAAACCACTAAGACTGATCGGTTTAGATCCTGTTAAATATACAACTTTTGCATTTCCAACTACAGAGGAAGTTGTTGAAGGATAATTCAAATCTGCAACATACTTCGAACCATTTGCAAGAGTACCGCTAAATGGGCTTTGACTTATTAATACTATACTATTAGTTGTGGAAGTCCAATTTATTTTTGCATTATTAAAATTAATATCTGTAATTAGCAAAGCCGAAGGATTGCTTGTTGGTGGTGCAATTAAAGTTGTAACTAATAATGATGGTGACCATTCTCCAACAGCGCCATATTGATCTATTGCTCTTACTTTTAAATAATAGTTAGTATTTGCATTTAAACCATTTACAATGACTTCATTAATATTTCCAACATCCGCATTGTTCCAATCTGAAAGCATACTATAAAAATTCACATCGGTTGCAACGCAAAGTTCATAAGATTCGGCTGTACCACCAAAAGTCCATTTTGCAGTAAGATAATCAACACCTTTAGAAAGATTATCAACAAGTGCTGGTGGTGCGATAGCAGTTTTCTTTGTTCTTGGGTTAAGTGTACTGCTTGTGATATTAAATATAGAATTTGCTCCACCATTTGCCCATTCGAAAACTTTAACTGTATAATTTGTACTTGGATTCAAACCAGTTATAGTTACATTATTAGCTGTTCCATTATAAACAACATAAGCTCCACCAATATTTGTACCACTACCATAAACAGTATTGGCTGTATAGGCTGTGTTGTTTGTAGGATTAGAAGAATTGCTTGTACCTTCTTTGATTAAAACAAGTCTTCCATCTCCATTACCTTTCGTCCAAGTTAACTTCATTGAAGTACTTGATACAGATGAGAAAATTAAATTCTTTGATTGTACAGTAGGAGCTGTTGAATGTAATACATTCACACTATAATCTTCTACTTCTCCAAAACCTGAAACTCCGCAAGGATTAAGAGTAGCATCAATACTTGTTCTAATACGCATCCTTTTCGCTCCAGCAGTTGCGTTTGCTGGTATTAAAATATTGCCAGTGTATAAACCACCTCCACCTTCTTGAATTGTAAGTATAAATTGTTCTGTGCTTGTGCTAAAATTTAAGTCATTATTCAAATCTAACCAAACATATACTTTATACATAAAGTTATAACCATTTATTTTAACTGATATTGGGTAAGATGTACCTGGGGTAACATTAGTGATAAGATTTGTAAAATTGGCAACTGTATTGTTCCAACTATTATTACTATTATTAATAGAAACGAATGTAACGTCAGTTATATATTGACTTTGATTAGAAGTATTTGCCGCACAATATTGAGAATTTGCTTGATAGGTTAATCCCAAGAAAATTAGGATTATAAAAGGTAAAAAGAGAAATTTTTTCATTATATATTCCCTATAAATTTTTAAAAATTGAATAATTTGTTTATTTTTTTCTGAATTTTTCGTAAAAAATTCGCCAACTTTGCTAAAATGCCGCTAAACGAGTGTTTGGAAACGTAGGAAATCAACTGGAATTCATAAAAAAACCTCCGAAATTTATTAGTTTTTAATTCAATTTTTAGATTTTATTTTGATTTTCATCCAAAAATGTTTTTATCAAATTATAACATAATTTTAACAAATAATTTTCAATTTTAAATATAAAAATCCCTATCTGCAATTAAATAAGCAGATTAATTTTCATAAAAGTATATAACAATCTATGCTATATTTCTATAGCAAAAAATAATATTTTTTTACTTGAAATTTTCTATCATTGCCATCCTATCGCAACAATAAAAGAAAGAACAATTTTTATATTAAAATAATATATTTTAATAAATTAAATTAAATACAATACAAAACTAATGATATTTAGATACAAAACAAATTAATTTATATTAATTAATTAGTTGTTTGTATTTAATTTTATTGGCAATGGATAATTTTACATAATATATATACCTAAATCATAGTATAGGCAAACCTTTTAGGAAATTGATGCTTATAAAGATGGCTGAAATTATTTTTTTTCAACAAAAAAAGCCCACAAATTTTGCGGGCTTTTTTTTATTTATCAAAATTATTAATATGAAATTATTTATGAAACCATATCGCTAAAGCCAGCTATCATAAATACTTTCTTTGTAGTTGGAGTAAGATTCTCAATTTTGAAGTTTTCTTTGCCTTTTTGCTGAATAGTTTTCAAACAAATTCTCAAAAAGAATGAACAAATAAATTCTACTCCATCCATATTGAAAATTACAGTATTGCTTGAATTAATTTTTTCAATTAATTCACTTTCAAAAGCCATACAGGCATTTGTGTCTAATTTAGAGGGAAACATAACCTCTAATGCTTGATTTTCTTCTTTGTAATTTAACATAATTCACCTTAGAAATTTTTGTGAAACTCAAACTCAACCTTGTTTAGGTCGTAGTTTTCGTCGAAATATAATGATTTATCAAATTTATCAAATTTAAAATTATCGCGTCTGAATGCGATTCTCTGAATATTTAGCAAATGTTTTGCCGTTACGTTGTCTGTCGTGATATTTTTCCCGCCAGTGCCACATCCTAAAGTCAATGATACAGCAAGTTTATTAAACAATGATCCCACTGCGCCTTGTGATGAAGGTGTATTTACAACAATTCTACCGGCATTCATCATCAAACTAAATTCTTTAATCTTTTCCTGATCATTAGAGAAAATGCTTGCTGTATGACCGATTCCACCAAAATAATTTAGTTCTATACAGCGATTTACCGCAGAAACAAAGCTATCTACCACATAATAAGCAAGAACAGGAGCAAGAATTTCGGATGAAAGTGGCTCATTATCCCCTACTTCGTTCAATTCCGCAATTAGTAAAGAAATGCTATCGTCAGCTTCAATTCCTGCTAAATCTGCAATAAATTTTGCCGACTTCCCAACAATATCACCATTCATCAAATTTTTATTTTTATCATAAACTACTGCTTCGAGCTTATTTATTTCTTCTTTGTTCAAGAACTTTGCATTTCTTTTCTTGAATGCTTCTTTTACTCTTTCATCTGAATCGCGTTCCACAATTATAGATTGCTCGCTTGCACAGATTGTACCATTATCAAAAGTTTTTGAAGTAAAAATTTGCTGTACCGAGAAATCAATATCAGCACTTTTTTCAATATAAACAGGTACATTGCCGGCGCCAACTCCTAAAGCAGGGGTTCCACTACTATAGGCGGCATTTACAAGAGAACCACCTCCAGTTGCCAAAATCAAAGAAAGTTGCTTGTGCCCCATAAGTGCATGAGTTTGCTCACGAGAAACTGTTTCAAGCCATTGAATGCATCCTTCTGGAGCACCTGCCGCTATAGCCGCATCATAGCATATTTTTGCAGTTTCGGCACAGCATTTTATAGCTTTTTTGGATGGGCAAATAATTATTGGATTTCGGGTTTTGAGTGAAATTAAAATTTTAAATATTGTTGTTGATGTAGGATTTGTAACAGGTATAATTGCCAAAACAGGTCCAATTGGCTGAGCTATTTCTGTTATCCCTGTCAATTTATTTTCCGAAATTATGCCAACTGTTTTTTCATCTTTAATATCATCATAAACAAATTGAGATGCCACAATATTTTTAAGCACTTTATCTTCCCATTTGCCAATGCCAGTTTCTTCATTTGCCATTTTTGCAAGTCTTACTCTGTTTGCAAAAGCCGCTTCGGTTACTGCTCTAACAATTTTATCAGTTTGCTCCTGATTGAGCTGAGAAAATTCAGCAGACGCCAATGTGGCACTTTGCATTATCATTTCAACATAATTATTGTCATTAACATTCATTGATGCTCTCATTAAAATAATTAATTTGACATTTTTAAAATACAAATATCACAAAAATTGCTCGAATATTAAAGAATTATTTATTTAATTGCAAATAGAAGCTATTTTCTATTCTGTCGTATTTAAAAGTGATACATTGAAATCGAAGATGTAATACCAAGTTGCATTCAAATATATATTCAAAAATAATTTTATTTCTAAAATGCAATCTTTGAAGAAAATCAGAAAGTCAAAGCCTGTCATTTCGAACCGCAGGTGAGAAATCCATAACAATCAATACATTAATTAATTCTGGATTCCTCTCTTCGTTCGGAATGGCGAATTTTCAGTTAAGAATATTGCGCAAGTCCAGAAGCGATTATTGCTTGTATGAAAGCAACTTGGTATTATATGATTGAATGATTAAATAAATTATTTGTATCTTTCCAAAAATTCAATTACGGTTGGATTAGGGGATTCTTCCAGACCTTTGGCAGTTCCATAATAGCAAAGATTGCCTTCGCTAAGCATTGCAACATTTTTTGCAATTTTGAATACTGAAAACATATCGTGCGTGATAACAATGGAGGTAACTTTCAAACGATTTGCCAAATCGGCAATCATATCATCAATTTGTTCTGAAGTAACAGGATCCAAGCCGGTTGTTGGCTCGTCATAGAGGATATATTTTGGGCTACCAACAAGTGCTCTTGCCACTCCAACACGCTTTTTCATTCCACCGGATAAATCTGATGGTTTTTTTTCACTCAAAATTTTCCATTCATTTTCAAATTGTAAATCTGAATCATTATTGTTGATTTCAGGCAAAAGTGAAACAGCAGAAAGTACTCTTTTTGCTTCGCCTTCAAGAATTGATTTATCCTTTTCGCCACGTTCATACAAACTAAGCACCACATTTTCATAAACAGTCATCGAATCAAAGAGCGCCGCACCTTGAAAAACGAATCCCATATTTCTACGAAGTGAAAATAAATCTTTATAACTAAGAGTGTCAATTCGTTGGGAATCCACTTCAACATAGCCGGAATCGGGTTCGAGCAAACCTACGATATGCTTCAATAAAACACTCTTACCTGTTCCGGACTTCCCGATGATGCAAAAAGTATCACCATCGGGAATTGTCATCGAAACATTTTCAAGAACTACTTTCGGTCCAAAACTTTTGGACAAATTACTAATTTTAATCATTGATTTCCAATGCAACAATTTGTGAGCGGTCTTGATATTTAACATGCAACAAAACTACATCGCCTTTTTTCTTAGATTCGATAATTTTCTTTAATTGAACGGGTGATTTCACTTCTTCCTTATCAACTTTTGTAATCACACCTCCATTAAATAATCCTCTATCAGAAGCTGGGCTAAATCTCTTGATTCCTGAAACAAGAACGCCGCTTTCAATTCCATATTCATCTTTTACTTTCGAAGTTAATGGCTCGGCAGTAAAACCCAATTTATCGAATTTTACAGGTTCTTTAGAGTCTTTAGATTCTTCCTTTTCTTTTTTGTCATTTCCTTTAACGGCAACATCTTTATCGTCAGATGGTTGGAGAACTACATCTTTATAAATTTTCTTGCCATCTCTAAATATTGTGAGTTTCACTTTGTCGCCTGCACGATAGAAAACGATTGTGCTTTGCAATTCGCTTGGAGAATTAACAGATTTACCATTCACTTCCAAAATCACGTCCTTTGGCTCCAATCCTGCTTTGTCGCCTGCTTTGCCTTTTTGAAGATCATCAATCAAAACGCCTTCCACTTTGCTCAAGCCTAAGCCTTTTGCCATTAATTCATCAATTGGCTTAATCACGACGCCAATGTAACCGCGATTAATTTCGCCATCATCAATCAAATCATCTATAACAGCACGCATCAAATCTACCGGAATTGCAAAACCATAACCAATGTATGAGCCTGTTTCAGTTGCGATTGCAGTATTGATACCAATCAAACTACCACGCAAATCATATAATCCGCCACCGGAATTACCGGGATTGATTGCGGCATCTGTTTGAATATAATGTTCAACATTATAGCCGCCTCTTCTATTGCCGGGAAGGGCGCCGCGACCAACAGCACTAACAATACCGCTTGTAACAGTTGAATTCAATCCAAGTGGATTTCCAACAGCAAATACCATTTCGCCAACTCGAACTGTATTGATATCGCCCAAATGAGCAACTTGCAAGCCTGTTGCTTCAATTTTGATGATTGCCAAATCTGTGAAAGGATCAGTTCCAATCAACTTTGCAGAATATTCTTTTTTATCCAAAGTGGTAACTTTAATACCATCATCTTTTGCATTTTCAACAACGTGATTGTTGGTTACTATATAGCCATCCGCACTAAGAATTACGCCAGAGCCACTTCCTCTTGATGGCATATCACCATGCGGAGAAAAGAATCTGAAGAAATCATTTTCTTCCGAATTGCGGTTTGAAGATTTTGTTTCTGTTTCAACAGAGATATAAACAACTGTTGGCAGAATAGCATTAGCGGCAGAAACCATTGCTTCGTTCAAGGTTTTCACTGCATCATTTATTTGAACAGGCGCATTATCAGCACCTAATTTTACTTTATTATCGGCAAATAAATTTGATAAAATATTTGAATTGAGATTAGATACCAATAAAACACCCATAAATATCCCAATTCCTACCAAAACCACCGATGCAAATACTACTTTTTTCATTTCAGAAAACACTCCGTATAAATTATTAAAATATCACAATTAGTTTATTTATTGACGATTATTTTATAAAAAAATTGGTTGCTATTTTACAATTCTATTCCATCTCAAATCTACCATCAGTTCGGTTTCATCAACAAAAAATACCCATTCACCAAGAGGATTGATGAATCCTTTTTTCTTCTCTTTTTTATCACTTACAAAAGCAATACCATTTTTGAATGACTCTGCAAAGTCAAAATCATTTTTTATGACTTTGTTTCCAAATTGATCTATAAAAAACCACTTATCCTTTTTTCGAACTGCAATCAATCCTTCGGAAAATTCTCGGACTTGGTCATATTGTAAATCAACAAGCATTCTACCGCTTTTATTGATTATTCCCCATAAATATAGTTGATTTGTATCTGCCTGTCCAACGAAAGCTATACCTTCTTTGAAATCCGTAACTGCATCGTAATTTGGTCGAACAACAACATTTCCTTTTTTATCAAGAAATCCAAATTTTGCATTTTCACTGAATGCCGCAAGTCCATCACTAAAATTGGCAACTTCATCGAATTTTGCTGGAATTATGGGTTTGAATGAGGTATCAATAAAGCCAAATAATCCACTTTCATCATGATAAGATGCCATACCTTCAAAAAATGGATTGCCGAAAATTCCACTTTCGAATAATGAAACAAATTCCCCGTTTGTATTAACATATCCACGCTCTTTTCGATTCATTACCCAGCCCAAGCCTTCGCTGAAATCTGTTGCATCAAGATATTTGTTTGGTACTACCTGCAAACCCTGATTATTGATATAGCCATAGTTAGATTCACCCGTTGCAGTATCAATGTGTTTGATTGTCATTGCCATACCGTTGCGAAATTGTCTTACTTCATCTGCTCCAACCGGTTGAAAAACTTCACCTTTTAAATCCATAAATGCCCAATTTTCTCTTTTATTTGCTTCATATACAATAACAAAAAACCCCTCTCGATAACCAGCGATCTTCTTTATTTTTTTTGATGGGAACATCAATTTTGCATCATGGTCAACAAAATACCACAAACTATCCTTTCTATATGCCATTAATGGTTCAGAATTTGTATCTTTACCAATTGTATCATTTATATTCAAAAAAATGGCAGAAATTATCAAAATTGCCGAAATTATTCCTGTTTTCATAAATTCCTTTAAAAAATTTGCAACATCTAAACTAATAATAACACATCAATGACGAATTTGATTACGCAAAAGTTAACATTTTTTTCAAAATTCCAATTAATTCGCTTCTACCGGCAAAACTTATGATAGAATAAGCAACCACAGCCTTGCAAAAACTACATTGTGAAACAAGATTTTGCACTTGTTCCTTTCTTTTAAGTAATTGAGACGGCTTGATTTTATCGGATTTTGTAAGAATTATAACATAATTTCTTTTATGATTCTCGAGCCATTCAATCAATGCCATATCTGTTTCCATCGGGTCGTGACGGCTATCTATCAAAACGCAAACAATTTTTAATTCTTCTCTTTTTTCTAAATATGCAAAATTCATTTTCTTGAATTCTTCACGTTTGTCTTTGCTCACCTTTGCGTAACCGAAGCCGGGCAAGTCTGCAAATGTCCATTTGTTTTCTACTATGAAAAAATTGATTTGCTGAGTTTTTCCGGGCGTGGAACTTATGTGAGCAAGATTTTTTCTTAAAACAATACTATTCAAAAGAGAAGATTTACCTACATTGCTTCGTCCAACAAAAGCGGTTTCAGGCAAATTTAATCTTGGAAATTGGTCAACTTTCTCTGTAGATTTTACAAATTCAGCATTTAATTGTTTCATATATTTTTTGTTTTTCCTAAAAATTCTTCATACATTAATAATAATTCTGCAAGTATCATCGAAGTTGCTCCCCATAATTTTGTTTTGGGATGAACATCAAAATATGGAATTTCTACTTCCATTTTATCAAAATTATCAGTAAAATTGTTAATAGCATTATCGAGATTGAATTTATTTATATTTACTGAAAAAATTTCTTCCACTTCATCGGGACTTGGTTTGAATTCTTGATTAGACTTCAATACAGCTATAAAAGGAGTAATAATATTTTTTGAAGGTGGCACATAAAGTGTGCTTAATTTTCCAATTATTTCATAACTATCTTGCAGCAAACCAATTTCTTCGAAAGTTTCACGTTTTGCCGCATCTTCATCAGTTTCTCCAGAATCAACTCTACCGCCGGGAAAACAAATTTGACCGCTATGCTTATTTAAGTTCGAACTTCTTAGTGTGAAAATTATCTCAAATGAAGAAGAATTCCGAACCGGTTTAAGCAAAATCAATACCGAACTGTATTTTGCTTCAGGTTCAGGATGAAAATTTCTAAATGGCTTACCTTTGAATTTAGGAGCCAAAATCTTATGGGATTCGGCTCCGGGCAATTCACTATTAAGTCTATCTTTCAAAAAATCAATAAATTCCTGCATATCAGATTATCTTAATCCCATAGAAATGAAGTGTTCGATTCTGAAGTAATTTCAAAAGGTTCAATTCCTTTTTTGAAGATTCTTGCAGGTTTACTACCAAGAAGTTCAATTTCATTTTTGCGTACTTGAATAATACTACCTTCTCTCAAGCCAACAACCCACAAATTTGGATTAATTTCCACAAATTCCATTAATCTTTGCTCGCGAGTTTCTCCATGGAAGCCTTCAGGATGAGTATCAAGATAATGAGGATTTATTTGGAATGGCACAAATCCGAAAGCATCGAAACTCTTTGGCTGAACAATCGGCATATCATTAGTTGTGCGAATTGTTGGGCAAGCAAGATTTGAGCCTGCACTCCAACCGATATAAGGCATACCATTTTTCACACGTTCTTTGATCAAATCAACCAAATCAAAATCATACATTTTCTGCAATAATCTAAAAGTATTGCCGCCGCCAACAGCAATTGCATCTGCTTCTTTAATCAATGATTTTGGGTCTGTTACTTGATGAACAGACTTGATATTATAATTAAATTTTGAGAAAACACCTTTTACTTTGCTCTCATAATCATTATTATTTACAGTTACACCTGCATAAGGTATGAAAGCAATATTTAATGGTTTGCTTCCAAAGAAATTTTGAATATCATTCTCGGCATGTTCTAAATAAGAAAAGCCTTGAGTAGTTGAATTGCTCAATAATAATAAATTCATTTTTACCTCATCTAATTAACAAAAATTGTAAACTATATGATTAAAACGAATTAAAACCGATAATATTTGTCAAATCTTATTGTTGGGAAAAATTACAAAGAAAGAATACATAGCATTTTTTCTTAATTATCAATAAATAACTGATTATAAATTAAAAATAAATTCTTTTTTCAATTAATTTCATATACAAAACCTAATGAGAAAGCAAAGCCGAATAAATCAAAATATGAAATTGAAATAGGTAAGGTGATTCCACCGGTATCAAAGAGTAAATCTAATTGTGTTATTGCCGGATTTCCCTGAAAAGATAGAGCAGTTGAAAGCATATTATCAAATTTATATGAAATTGAGAATGATGCCGTGCCAAAATAATTCAGATATAAAATGTAATTTATATCAGCTGAAAGATTTTCACTTAAATGAGTTCCAATGCCCAATACTGCAGTTTGATTTGAATTGAATTCGGCACCTTCAAAAGATGAACCGAAAATATTGGTTAATGCAAATCCAGCATAATAATTATCAATTATGCGAAAATTTGCTCCAATGTCGCTTAGAAACACACCTTCATTATTGAAATCGCGAATTGTAATTTGATTGTATTTCCCTTTGATTGCAAGAGAAAATTGATCATCAAAATAGCAAATTCCTACTGCAGGAATAACTTCAGAAAACAGTTCACTTCCACTACCTGTTATATCAAATGTAGAAACCCAATTCGAATCAAGGGGTAATTCTGCGAAAGCTGTTCCATAATTTAATTCAGAAATGCCTAATTTTGAAGGTGAAATATAGAAACCTGCTCTGAAATTTCGTAAATTTGAAGGTGCAGGATTGATTGAAATAGAATTTGGATAAATTACAGAAATTGCAGAAGCATTTAATACTTTGTTATGAAAATTACTTTCAATTTGCCCAATTAAGGCTAATTGAAAAAAATTCATACAAATAAAAAACATAATATTAATTAAACGTCTATTCATAAGAATATTTAATTATTCGTAAAAATTCAGATTTAAAATTGCAAAAAAATTATGAGAAATTCAAGAAAATAGTGAGGATAAATTATGAAAAAAATGCTAACGATAATGTTTTTGAGCATTTTATTGGTAAATTTCAAAACTTTTGCTCAAGAAATCAAAGCAGAAGTTGTTGTTAATCTGGAGCAAATCTCCGAAGATAAGCGAATCAATGTTCAAGCAATGCAAAATGATATCGAAAGATACATTAATAATCAGAAATTTACTGATATTAAATGGGAAGGTCCGCCTATTCCAATAGATTTAACCATAGTACTCTCGGGTGGTTACAATAATAAATATTCTGCTCAATTTTTTGTGGCTTCCAAAAGGCATATTTATGGCACTCAAGGTGGAACTTCTGTTGCATTGAAAATAATTGATAAAGAATGGAATTTTGAGTATGGAATGGGAGCTAATTTGTCCTACAACCCAATGCGATTTAATGAATTTACATCTTTAATAGATTTTTATATGCTTCTGATAATCGGTTTCGATTTGGATACTTATAAAGAATTAGATGGAAATATGGCTTATAATGCGGCAAAACAAATTGTTCAGATGGGTGCCGCCGCTAACGCTGATGGTTACAAAACAATTACTAAAGCAGGAGATTACACAAAATACAATTTTGTAAGTGAACTTACTGACCCTCGGTTTGATGATTTTCGCAAACTTGTGTTTAGTTATTATGTAGATGGGCTTGATATGATGAGCGAAAATAAGGAACTTGCAATGGAAACAATTGCTTATATTTTGCAGGAAATGGCAAAATTCAAAGATAAAAAATTAACAAATCACAGCGTGATAATTCAAGCATTCTTCGAAGCAAAATATTTAGAACTTGCAGAATTATTCAAAGGATACAAAAAATATCCATCAGTATTTCGAAATCTGAAATATCTCGATCCTATGAACTCAAATACTTATGACGAAGCTGAAAGAGGAAAGTAGATACTTTCTTATGTGAATTCAAATTGTGAATTCAAGTTAAAGAACATTTTTTGCAGTTAA
>JANJUO010000530.1 GCA_024710535.1 bacterium | reverse complement strand
CAGGCGCTGAATTCCACACGAGAAGAGCGTGAAGAGTATATCAAAAGTCTAATTTTTCCTATTGAAGACAGATTGAAAAATGATGAATTTCTCAAAAAGAACAATGTGAAATACGAAATAAAAGGCAGACCGAAGCATATTTATTCTATTTTCAATAAAATGAAATTAAGAGAAAAATCAATTGATGAACTCTATGATTTATTTGCAATTAGAGTGCTTTTGGATACTCCTGATCCATTTATGTGTTTTTATGTTTATGGAATAATCGGCAGTATTTACCAACCTGTTTCCGAAACATTCAAGGACTATATTTCTGTTCCTAAGAAAAATAATTATCAATCTTTGCATACCGCAATCGTTGGATTGAATAACAAATTGGTAGAAGTGCAAATCCGTACATTTATGATGCATGATTATTCAGAAAATGGATATGCGGCTCATTTTAGATATAAAAGCGGGAAAGTGGACAATCAATCTGTATTGGAAAATGAACATATTTTGAAATGGATTTCTGCTGTAAGGGAATTATTCGAGAATGTCAATGTAGGCAGTAATGAAGATTTGATTGAGCAGGTTAAGAATAATTTGTTTATTGATGAAATTTATGTTTATACTCCTTCTCATGAATTTCGAACTTTACCAGTTGGCTCTATGCCGCTTGATTTTGCTTATGATATACATACAGCGATAGGCGAGCATTATATTGGTGCAAAAGTTAATGGCAAAATTGTACCAATGGACTACAAACTTCATAGCGGCGATATAGTTGAGATATTAACTTCTCCAACTCAATTTCCAACAAAAGAATGGCTGAAATATGCTTTTACGCCAAAATCTAAGTTCAATATAAACAAATATTTAAGAGAAAAGGAAAAAGAAAAAGAGAACATAGGAAGAAATATTTGGGAAGAAAAGTGCCAAGAATTTGCAGTTAAATTAAATAGTGTAGATTTCGAAAAATTATTAAAATCATTAAAATTCGACAAAGATAGCGACTTCTTTGTTGCATTAAGCAGAAGCGATTTGGATTTGAAAAATGTATTTGATTTTATTAAATATAAAATTCGAGATGGATTCAAAATTTCAAGTCAAACAGGTTTTGATGATAGTTTTGAGGAATTCGAAGAAATTGATTTAATCAAATTCACAAAAAATAAAACGAAAGATGAACTCAAAGAATTATTGATAACAGTTCATGGAGTTCCTAATCAATATGTTGCAACAGGGATAATAAATTCAATTTTGGATTTGAAAAATCTTCAGATACTTTATGTGGAATGCAATGATGATGAAATTAAATTTGAAGAAATTCTTAAGATTAAAACTTCAAAAGAGCAAAATATCAAAGCAATCCAGAGTAAAATATCCAAAATTGAGGGGGTAAGTAATGTTGAAATTCAAGAATTATAGAAAATTTAAATTTTTGTTTTGACGCAATCATAAATATTGCGTATTTTTGCTTGATTGAAAAAATTGTAAAATAATGAAAGAATGGAAAAGTGAGTTTATCTGTACTACTTTTTGGAATATTATCAATACTTGCCGTAGCAAGTGCATTGATTACCGTAATCAGCAAGCATCCGGTTCGTTCGGCTATTTCATTGGTTTTTCATTTCTTTATGCTTGCCGGATTATATCTTACATTAAATGCTCAATTCATAGCAGCAATCCAAGTGCTTGTTTATGCGGGAGCAATTATGGTTTTAGTGATATTCGTTATCATGCTTTTGAATTTGGAAAATGAGAATAAGTTGAAGTCGAAGTATAATATACTTCAATGGTCAGCATTCTTGCTTGGTTTGGGTTTGGTGTTTTTGCTTGGTGTAACATATTTATCAACCGGAACAGGGTTGCAATTTGCACCTGAAATTGCGGCAAATAATTCCACAGCTCAAGCACTTGGCAAAGCTCTTTTCGAAGGCTACATATTTCCAATTGAAGCAATTGGCATTTTATTAACCGGCGCTATCGTTGGCGCTATAGTTTTAGCAAAAAAGAAGTTAAGTTAATTAAAGAATAAATTATGATACAACAAATTCCTTTAGAGTATTATCTTCTTCTGTCTGCCGTTTTATTCACTATCGGCACAGTTGGTGTATTAACAAGACGTAATGCAATTATTATTTTTATGTCTATAGAATTAATGCTAAATGCAGTAAACCTGACTTTTGTTGGATTTGCTTCATTTATGGGTAATAATGCAGGTCAACTTTTTGTGTTTTTTGTTATGTCGGTTGCTGCTGCAGAAGCCGCAATCGGTTTGGCAATTGTTCTTGCATTATTCCGTGCAAAGAAAACTGTTTATGTCGATGAGGTAAATTTACTTAAATGGTAAGCCCCCAGGAAAAACCCATCGGCGTATTTGATTCCGGTATTGGCGGATTAAGTGTTTTAAAGCAGTTAGTCCGCTTTATTCCTTATGAACGATTTATCTATCTTGGCGATACTGCAAGAGTTCCTTATGGTAATCGCTCTGTTGATATTGTGAAAGAATATGCAAAGCAATGCACTGAATTTTTAATTGAAAAAAATGTAAAACTCATCATTGTGGCTTGTAATACAGTTTCTTCTGTTGCTTTGGAAACAGTGATTGAAACAGCGGGAAAAATACCTGTAATTGGAATGATTAAGCCAGCCGCAGGTGCAGCACTTCGATCAACTGTCAACAAAAAAATCGGTATTATCGGAACAAGGGCAACCGTTTCGAGCAATTCTTATGGAAAAGAAATACATTCTCTGGCAAATAATGAGCAAGTTGATGTATTCTCGCAGGCATGCCCTCTTTTTGTGCCATTAGCGGAAGAAGGAATGATTAGGCATAGCTCCACAAAAGTAATTGCCGAGGAATACCTCTCCGTTTTAAAAGAGCAAAATGTTGATACTCTTGTTTTGGGCTGTACGCATTATCCCTTGCTTTCTCAATTATTTAAAGAAATTATGCCGGAAGTTAATCTTATCGATCCGGGCGAGCATTCGGCAGTGTCGGCTTTGAGATTATTGGCAGAGTCCGGCGAATTAGTTGAAGAGAAAGATGAATTTTTAATTAAGCCAAATATTGAATTTTATGTTACTGACGTTCCAGCATTATTTTATGAACAGGCACAAAACTTTCTTGGATTTGGTATCGACGAACCTATCAAAATCACTTTAGAATAAAAAAAATTATGAATCACACAATTCTGCATGAAGTTTTCACTGGAAGTACTCCTTTGGGATGGATGGTATTTTTTGCAATTGTTGCAATAATGCTATTCCTCGATTTATTTGTTGTAAACAAAAAAACTCACTCGATTTCACTAAAAGAAGCCTTAATTACAAGTGCTATTTGGATTGCAGTTGCTTTGGCGTTCAATCTTGGTGTATTTGTTTTTGGCGATCATACTAAAGGAGCAGAATTCCTCACCGGCTACCTAATCGAAAAATCATTAAGCGTTGATAATCTTTTTGTATTCACTTTGATATTCACATATTTCAAAGTGAAGCCCGAGCATCAACCCAAAATTCTGATTTGGGGAATAATTGGCGCCCTGATTTTCAGAGCAATTTTTATTGTAGTTGGGGTTGTTTTAATTGAGCAATTTAATTGGATTTTATATGTTTTCGGTGCAATATTAGTTATCACAGGTATCAAAATGATGATGCAGGGTGATGATCAAGAAGTACACCCTGAAGATAAAATGGCTATAAAATTAGTAAAGAAAATTTTTCCAGTTACTGGAAAATTCGAAGGATTCAGGTTTTTCCTAAAAATTGACCACAAAATATATGCTACAACATTATTTCTGGTTTTGATTGCAATTGAAACAACAGATATAATTTTTGCAATCGATTCCATACCTGCAATCTTTGGAATCACTCAGGATCCATTCATAATTTATACTTCAAATATTTTTGCACTTCTTGGGCTTAGAGCTCTATATTTTGTTTTGGCAAATGTGATTGAAATGTTCTCCTATTTGAAATATGGAGTAACATTGGTATTGATTTTCATTGGTATAAAGATGTTGATTGAGCATTGGTTCCATTTTTCAACTTATGCATCACTTGGCATTATCGGGCTCTTGCTTGGTGGCTCGATTATTTTATCATTAATCAAAAATAAAAAATCTGCCTGATATGCATAGGAAAATTGCTGTAGTTGGGGCTGGTGTTGCAGGAATTTCTGCGGCATTAAATCTTGCTGAAAAAGGATTCGAGGTTCATTTATTCGAGCAAAAAAATTCTATTGGAGGAAGATTATCCTCGATTTACGACAATTTTTCAGAGGAATATATTGACAATGGTCAGCATTTACTGATTGGTGCATATCATAACTTTTTGCAGTTTCTACAAAAGATCAAAGTTGATTCTCAAATTCAAGCTCAGAAATCTCTTAAAGTGAAATTTATTGATGCTTTGGGAAGCATTGATATTCTTGATACTTCTTTATTCAAAGGGAAATTAGGAGTAATTTTCGGATTTCTTCGTTTGAAGAATATCGATCTAATTGACAAAATTAATCTGATAATATTTCTAATTAAAATACAATTCAATATTTCTAATTTTGAAAATCTAAATTGCTTGGAATATCTTCGGCTGAATAATCAAAGCCAAAATATGATTATGCGATTTTGGGATCCCTTGATACTTGCAATATTGAATAATTCACCAGAAAATTCCTCTGCAGAATTGCTTACAAACAGTCTGAAAAATGCATTTTTTTCAAAAAGCGATAACTCTAAATTAATTTTCCCAAAAACAGATTTGAATTCATTAATTCAAAATTTCATTCCACTTTTTGAAAATTATAATGGCAAAATCTATCTTAATCATAAAATCAAAAAAATTAATATAGTAGATAGTCAAATAAAATCAATTGAAGTTAATGATAATGAGTATGTTTTTGATGAATATATTTTTGCCGTAACACCTAATGTATTAATGAAAATATTGTCATCGGAGCAAGTCAGGAATAATTTTGATTATTTAGAAAAATTCACATATTCGCCAATTATATCGGCATATTTTTGGTTTGATAAGCCTGTTTTTTTTGAAAAATTTGCCGCAACATTAAATACAAAAATTCAATGGATTTTCAATCGAAGGGCAATATTAAATCCTGCTAAATTCAAACTGCCCGAATCATTAAGCGTTACCATTAGCAATGCTGAAAATATTACTAATTCGCCAAATTCTGAAATTAGTAATACAATTTTTGAAGAATTAAAGCATTTATTAGCTATTCCTAATGATACAAAACTACTGCATTCTCGCGTTATCAAAGAATTAATGGCAACAATTGCAATCACTCCTGACGTAGAAAAAATCAGACCTAATGCGATTACTGCCATAACAAATTTATATCTTGCAGGAGATTGGACAAATACAAAACTGCCTGCAACAATCGAAGGTGCCTGTTTGAGTGGCTTAACAGCAGCAAATTTGATTGAAAACCACAAATAAAAAAACCTTCCGAATTGGAAGGTTTTTTTATTTAATATATAATTAAAATTCAAAAAAATTATGCGGTTTCACCGTTTAATTTTTCGGCAGTGTCTGATGAATTGTTATTGTTTTCATTTGCTATTTCTTCATCAATTTCTGTTTGAGTTTGAAGTTTCTTTTTGCCATATTTAGGTAATGCCGCAAAGAATCCAATAACCATCAAAATGGTTCCAAGCCATACAAGATTCATAAACGGCTTGATTGAAATATCGGCAGTGAAAACTTCCATTAATTGTGGTTCTTTAAGATGTGGCTCTTTGAATACGAAAACCGCCTGTGAATTTGCAATAGACGCTTGGTCGCGAATTAAACCAACCATACCTATTTGCATATTAGTTCCAGGGAACGGCTTCCACTCAACCGGAGATCCAACCCAAGTTTCCACATCTATCAAAGTATATAATGTATCGAAAGTAACTGTGCCTGCTTTATCATATTTAAGAATGGTTCCAAAAGAAACTTTATTTTTTTCAGGTTGCATACCGCCATCCATTTCAAATTTTTCAATTGAAACAGAGGTAGAGCTATCAATTGGAGATAATGATGGCATATCTTTTTGTATATACATTTTTGGAGCATCATAGTCATATTCTACAGCAATTGGTGCCACGTAAATATCTTTTTCAATTTTAGTTTGGATTCCCGGCTCGAAAAATGGCGCACTCCATTCATTGAAACTACTCCAATAAACTATCGGATGAACTTCCCAAATGTTGCCTTCTTTTTCCACTTTAATTGAATATCTGAATTTTTCTCTGTCGCGTTTTTCTTTTTCGATTCTTTCTTTTCCAAGAAATGTAAATTTATAACCATGATATTCTTTGCTTGATTTTTCGGTAAATCTCATTTGAGTATTTTCAGTGCTTGATCCCGATGCAACAACTCCAAGAACCAAAATTGCAATCCCAAGATGACCGATATAGGCACCAAGCATTTTAGACTGTTTGCTTGTATTTCTCATTATAAAATCAAGATTTGTAATGATTGAAAATAGTGAAGCAAATCCAAGAATTACAAATTTCAAATCAGTAATTCCAATGAGATAAATAGCAATAGTTCCAACAACACTAAGAGCGAATGGAATCATTATTTGCTTGAAAAAAGTATCAAAAATGCGCGCTTTCCATCTTAAATAAATTGTGAATGAATTCAAAATGAGCATCAAAACTCCAAATATCAATCCCCAATTATTATAAAAAGATAGTTCAGCCGCAACTTTTTGACCACCAAAAATTTCCGCAAGAGCCGGTTTGCTGGTTCCATACCAAATTATCAAAGTAAATGCAACCAAGAGAATTGAGCCAATTGAGAGCGAAAATTCCTTTGATTGAATACTGAAATCAGATTTTCTTGTGAATTTTGCTACATCTTTCCATCTGAATACAATTAATCCCAAACCGAAAATAATGAATGAAAGCATAAACCAAACAAGCAATGTTTCGACAGTTTTTCCGGGTGTGATAAATGAGTGAACCGAAGTATCGCCCAAGATACCGCTACGAGTTAGGAAGGTTGCATAAAGCACAAATAAAAATGCAAAAATAGCAAGAACAAAATTTGTTTTAATCAAGCCACCTGTTCTTTTTTGAACGAGGAATGTATGAGATAGAGCAACGGCAATCAACCAAGGCAAAAGTGATGAATTTTCTACTGGATCCCAGCCCCAAAATCCACCCCAACCGAGTGTTTCATAAGCCCAGAAACCACCAAGCATAATGCCAAGACCCAAAACACCACCACCAATCAATGTCCATTTGATTCCCGGCTCCAGCCATCTTGTGTAGTCTTTTTTGACTAATCCGGCAAGTGCAAGAATAAATGGAACTGACATTAGCGAATATCCAACAAAAAGAATTGGCGGATGAATAGTTATCCAATAATTTTGTAATATAGGATTCATACCACGACCATTTTCGGGCATAAAGCCAACTTCGATGCCATCTTTAGCAAAAGATTCCCAAACGTATTCAAATGGACTTTTGAAAACCAAGATTACCAAAATAAACATCAAAATAAGATTAAAGAATGGCATTGCTATGTTTTCGTAATCATATTTACGCAAACTTGGAATCAAAATCAAACCAATTATGGATAGCATCAAAAGCCATAATAAAAACGAGCCTTGCTGTCCGGCAAAGAATGATGCAAAGAGAAAATAGGCATCAAGTTCGCGAGATGCATATTCCCAAATATATGTAAATTGAAAATTAAACTGGAATATATTCCACATCAGATAAAAAGATGCAGAAATTATTGCTCCGGTAGTAAGAGCATACAATGAACTTCCTAATAACGACATTTTTTCATTCTTCTTGAAAAATC
>JANJUO010000503.1 GCA_024710535.1 bacterium | reverse complement strand
TTTATGACTATTAATTTTTATTTAGATAGCAAACTTCTACGTAGCAATGAAAAATCTATTATTTGCTTTATTAGAGGTATTAAAAACTGTAAAACTATCAATATTAATACACAGTTGAAAATTTCTCCTGAACATTGGAATCCTAAAAATCAGAATGTTAGAAGGTCGCATCCTGATTATGCTCAATGGAATTCATACTTGGAAAAGTTTAAAAATGGGGTAAATTCTGCTTATATAGAATTTACAAAGAAAAATATCAAACTTGAAACTAATACAATTAAAACATTTATCATAGAACGAATATTTAGTTTGCCTGACCAACATCTGCATGATTTTTTTGAAGTTATTGACAAATATATTGAAAGCAAGAGGTCTGAATTTACAGAAGGTAATATTGGAAATATTGTTAGTTTGAAGAAAAATTTGCTTGAGTTTCAGGATATAAGCAAAACCATCATCACTTTTGAGAATATTGATTTGAATTTCTATGATAAGTTTGTTCGTTATTGTATTCAAAACAAAGAATTTAAGAACAATACAATTCAAAGTAAAAAGAAACGGTTAGCGGCATTTTTAAATTGGGCTGAGCAGAGAAACTACCACAAAAATAATCAATACAAGCAATTCAAAGCAAAAACTGAGACAGTTGACATTGTTACACTCACATTTAATGAATTAATGCAATTAAATAATCTTGATTTAGAGGAGAATTCTATTCAATATCATATACGTAATTTATTTTGTTTGAGTTGCTACACAGGTGCAAGATATTCCGATATAATGAATATAAAATTTGAAGATATAACCGATAATACTTGGCATTTACGAACAAAGAAGACAAAAGATATTATTGATATTCCATTGATTTCAAGTGCTTTGATTATTATTGAAAAATATAAAAATGCAAATCAAAATTTTCCAAAAATTGACAAAAATAAATATAATATGGAATTGAAAAACATTGCCAAATTAGCTGGATTAAACGAACCAATTACAATTGTTGAATACAAAGGAGCAGTTAGGCATGAATCTATAAAGCCAAAATATGAACTTGTAACTTCTCACATGGGTCGGCGTACTTTTGTAACTCTTTCGCTTGAAAAAGGTATGAGACCTGAAATTGTGATGAAAATTACTGGTCATAAAGACTACAAAACATTCAAGCGTTATATCGAAATTACCGACAAAGTAAAGCATCAAGAAATGATGAAAGCGTGGAATTAGTTTCAATGTTTCCTTAATTATTTGTGATGCTGAATTGGAATGTAATTTTTATAATTCCTCTGATTTATATTCACATCATAATATACCAATAAAAAAGTGCAGTTTGTGAAGATTGCCATAAATAATTATATTACAAATACTTATAGCGATTTAATTGATTTAACTAAAGTGCAGAAAGTGCAGTTTCACCCCAAACTGCACAAACTGCACTTCTTGAGTGCAGAAAGTGCAGTTTCATCTCAAACTGCACAAACTGCACTTTTTACTTTTTGCCAATATTGTTGTAAGTGTTTATATTTCAATCAATTGGCTGAAACTACACTTCTGCACTTAAATTTACCCTGTACATTTTTTTTCATAATATCCTCTTTTTACTTTTTTAAACAATTTGGGCATTCTCAGTATTTTATTTACATAGTCCTCCTTAATACTTAATGTATTACCCATTTCTATAGCTTCTTTTATTGAAAACTGATTGGGTAACATACAAAATAATTGCTCTTTTTGGTTTTTTGCATTTATCAATTGTGGATTACTCGTTTTGGTTAACAATCTGTAACTGTAAATTAAATGGGAAATTAAATATTCTGACAAAATACTTATTACTTCAAAAGAATTTTCGGAGCAAGCTACTTTTGAAATTCCTTCAATTGATTTATTTTCGCAAATAGTAAGAACCATTCCAATTCTTGTTAATATCAAACCTAATCTCTTTATTGATGATTCTAAATTGCCATTTTCATCAATAATTGAGTAAAACTCCATTTTCTCTGCCATAAATATATTGAACTTGGATTGTTGTTCTTCTGTGAATGAAAATTCTATTTCATTTTCTTGAAAATATGTATAGTTATATTGAATCCATTCAGCAATTCTTGTTAGTGGATTATCTAAATATGAGGAGTCAAACACATTTTTCCATTCAGAAGTATGGTTCAAAAAATAGATTATAAATCTTGAAAATAAGCCATTTTCAGTATTTAGAAATTTCGAGCTTTGGTCTATTGTACCGGAAATCAAGCAAGATATTTTAGGTCTTATAAGTTCTAAAAATTCATTTTCAAATTTTCTAGCTTGAGTTGTTGTTTCGTGATGAAAGGACTTTCTTAAAGTTGTAGAATAATCTCCCCATTCTTGCCCCATTGTACCATTAAGAACATCTGCTTCAGTTTCAAAAAGTATTCCTCTTTCATTGTTTGCTTTTAATATTGTTAAAAATGCTGAATGTGAACTATTTGCAGGAACAAAGATTGTTTGTCGTTCAGATAACTTTGTATCTTTGGAATTATTTTTATCCAATTCATTTTGGATTGATTGACCAATGAT
>JANJUO010000487.1 GCA_024710535.1 bacterium | reverse complement strand
CAGCAGCGCGTCCACGTCAGTCAGTAGCCCGGCGTGGCCGGTGCTCTTGGGGTGGAAAATGTCGATCTGCAGGATGCCCGTCCACTCCTGCGCGGCGTCCTTACCTTGGGCGGCAGGCGCGCGGCCGGTAGGAAGGCCAGTGAGGCGCGCCCAGCTCTGCCCGGTCGGCGGCGTGAAGGCCTTACCCTCGACCGCCGTTCGCGCAACAGGCATGACGCCTGACGCGACATAGGCCGAAACCAGGGCGCTATGAATCTTGCTCTCGCTCATCGTCACACCTTGTTATCGCGGATGGCTCGTTTCAGGTTGCGCTCGATGCGGTCGATGTTGCGACGAACCATGCCCTCGGGCGATTGCTTTGAGCTGCCTTTCTCGAGTTCTTCGATATAGGGCAGATCGTTCGCCAGATAGGTCTCTTGGCCAGCGCCAGGCGGCGTCTTTGCTTCGGCCTCTGCGATTGCTGCGCTAGCGCCAAGCCTATCTATCTCGCCGGATGCCGGCTGGCCTACAGTGGTTTGCCAGTTACCCCGGGCGCGCCCCGTGTCGACTGGCGTATCGCGGATGATCCCGTTGAACAGTGACAGCGTGACGGCACGGACAATCTTGTCGCTCGAATCGCCAGCCTTGACAGCGAATCTGCGCACATCGTCAGCAAATGCCATCACCGCCTCCCCTGCAGCTCGTACACAAGCGGCGTGCCGGCCGGGTTGATCTCTTTGACGTTGACGATGGTCCAGGTGGCGCCGTCTGCGATGACGGTCGTGGTGAGCGTCGGCGACGTGAGGCCTTGGGCTGCCACAAGGATCTTCTTGTCGCCCTGCTTGATGACCGTTCCTTCGGCATAGCTCATGCCGGCCTGCTGCAGCGCGTAGTCTTGCAGGATGGCCTGTGCGGGCTGGTTGACCTCAACGTCAGGCGTCGATCCACCCGTCACAGGGTCGTACTCGCCTGGCACCGTATCGCGCAGGGTGATGGTCTGGCCGAACTCGGAGATGAGTTCGAGCGCAACGCCTGCCATCTCTTCATAGAACGCTGACATGGCAAACTCCGGTCAAAAAGAAACCCGCCGAAGCGGGTCTTGGTATTCTGTTGGCGGCTTACTCGCCGCCTAGCCTGACTTCGCAGCAATCGTAAACTCCAGACGGGTACTGCTGGCTGATGTCCTGCTGCTCTACTGTGTTCACGTAAACGCTGGTAGGGGTATCGCCAAACTCTTGCTTGATCTCAGCAAAGGCAGCCCGCATGTGCCGATCGATGATCGCCTGCATGGCTTGCTTGGTTCCGCGGTATTCGGTGATGGTCTTCGCGATGGTCATGGCTCGCTCCGCGCTAATTGCCTAGGAAGATTCTACGCCCTCACAGCGAACAGTCCACGCTTGATCAGGTAATCAGCGAACTGCGTCTTGCTGGGTCGGTCAGGCGCGGCTGGCAGCAGGTAGCCGCTGTTGTTGGGAAGCTCTGCGTATTGCACATCGACTGCGCCTTCAACGCGCTTGCGTATCGTTGCGCCGGTACGCTTCGACGGAGGGTCGATGTCATCCGCGTGAATCTCGGCAGCAAGGGCCATCTGGCCATACTGGATGCGCGCCGGAATGTAGGTGGACGGAAGAATCTCGCCATCTACCTCGGCGCCATAGCGAGGCCACGCCAGAGCCTGCGCAGCGCTCGCCTTGCGGCCTTTCCAGCCCATGACCTGCATCTGCATTGCGGCGCGTCGGAGCAGCGCTTCTTGAGCCGGCTCGGTGTCAGGAACGGTCACGCCGTAGTTCGCGGCATAGCTGACCAGCTCGGCGGCCGTGGCGTAACTGTCGGCGTCGTCCTTCCCGGTTCCGTCTTCGATGATCAGCGTCATGCTTTATTCCTTGGCCCGGGCCCGCCGTGGCTTGGTCGGTTCTTTTGGCTTCGCCTCGCCTTGATGCGCGGCCTTGCCCGAAATCTGTTCGTTGTACATGCGCTGCAATCGCAGCTGTTCAGCAATTGTCATCTGAGTCTCCAAGATGGCCCCCATTGCTGGGGGCCGATCCGTTTAGCCGTTGGTCACAAGGAACGCCAGCGGGATGTTCTTGCGATCAACCACGCGGTCCCACACAGCGGCAGTAGCCAGCTCAGCCAGCGAGAAGGACTCGGCGGCCGGGGTGCTGGTGTTCTGGAAGCCGAACGGGTGGCAGATCCAGGTCTTGCGAGTCCACAGGGTTTCGATGCCGCCACCGTTGCCCTGGGTCGCCTGACGCTCAACCTCGACCGGAACCTTGGGCTGGCCATTGCCGAAGCCGAAGGCGCCTTGACCGAACAGAACGCTAGTGTAGCGCGCTGCGGCGTCTGCGCCTGCGCCACCGGCTGCCGGAGTGTAGGTCATGCTGTCGTCGACGATGACGCGCTTACCAAGGAAGGTCGGCACGGTCATGTTGCCGGCGCTGTCCTTGATGAAGTCGATGTCGTCGTTGTCGATCATGCGCTTGTACACGACCGAGTGAACTGCGATTGCCTGGATGCCATCGACCGCATCGCCCATAGTGAAGGCGGCGCTGGTGAAGTTCTGACGGGTGAACAAGGTGGTTGCTGTCACATCGGCGTTGGTAACGCCTGCAGCAGTGAATACCATGTCGCCGCCGTCGTTTGCGATGTTGTCGGCCAGCACGCCGTTCACGCTGGCGAGCAGGCGGCGCTGCCACTGGCGGGTCCAGTAGGTGTCGATGCGAGCGCGAATCTGATCCATAGCCTTCGGGCCGAGAACCAGTTCGGAAGCCAGGTCGGACTCGGACAGACCCTTGTTCAGGAAGGCTTTGCGGCTGATCTGCTCGCCCTGAACGATCTTGTCCGGGGTAGCAACCGATGCCGGATTGTCGTTGGACAGGTTCGGCGCGACGGTCTGGTCGATATCCTTCCAGAACGGCAGCTCGGCAGTCTTACCCGCCGCAGTGGCCAGGCCATTGAGCAGCGGGCTCGAGGTGACGATGCCGGACTCGTAGAAGGCGGTTTTCTCCGGGCTGTTCACAGCCGGGAGGTCTTGGAAAACGGTGACATCGATGATGTCGGAAAGGCGAACGGTGGCCATTGGGGCTATTCTCCGTGGTATTCATTCTTGAGGCGTTCGTACAGGGCCGGATCGCTCTTGCGAATGGCCGACAGTTCTGCGCCGGTGTATTCATCGAACTTTTTAGCGGCCCCGCCGCCAGGTTTCGCACCGCTAGCCCCGCTACCGGATGCTTTGCTGCCGACGATCAGCGGCGCAAAGGCCGGATCGTTGACGAATTCTGCTTTCAGTTCTTCCAGGGTTGCCGCGCTCGGCTTGCCGTTGGCGTCTAGGACGACCACAGTCGGCTTACCATCGCGGAGATCCATGCTCAGACGGGATTGGATGTGCGGCAGGAGAGCCTTGGCGCTGCCCTGTACGGCGAGTTCGGCGGCCAGGTCGGTGGCGGTACGGCCAACGGTAAGATTCTTGATCTGCCCCGCCAGCTCTTCGCGCTCGGCCAGCAATTCCTGTTCGCGCTTGGTCAGCTTCTCTTTCCAGCTGTTCTCCAGCGCCTCAACGTCGCCAGCCTTGCGGGCGCGCTCTTCCTCGGCCTTCTTGGCTGCTTCCTCGGCCTCACGGGCTTTCGCCTTAGCTGCCTTGGATTCGCCGAGCAGTTCCTCGAGCTTTGCTTTTAGGCCCGACACATCCTCGCCCTGCGGGATGCCTTGGACCTTGAGCTGGTACTTGCCGCCCTTCTCTTCATAAAAGCCGTGCAGGCCTTCATCCAGCCCTTCCAGGCTGTCGCGTTCAAAATCGAGCATGTATCCCCCTGGGATGTGTTGCGCCCGGAACCCAGTTCGCAGGCAATAAAAAACCCGGCGCAGTGGCCGGGTTTCGGTGAGCTTGTTACGTCGCGTCAGTCGTAGTCGTAGACCCTTGGGTCAATCTCATGCGTACACCAATGGTCATCGCAGGATTTCATCTGCCGCGCAGCCTTAGCAAATATCTGCTCGCGAGTCATGGCGTCAGCCGCATCGACATACACCACATCCGGAGCATCCTTATTTGCCCGCCACTCTGCTAGATCAACTATTTCTCCCACTGGGATATTCCTTTGACGCGGAAAGTTAGCCATAAGACTAAATGCCAGCGCGCTCAAATGCCAGCGGCTCGAGTTCGCGAAGCTGTGCAAGCGTCAACGGCTTAAAGTTGCGATCCAGCTGCAGCTCGGCAAAGCGCTCAGCGCTCAGCCCACCGCTGCGGAACAGCTTTGCGCGCTCAGGACCGAGCGCGATGCTTTGGAACTCTGCAGGCTGTTTTTTCAGCCAAGAGAAATATGTTTCCGACGCATCGACGTACCCATCTTTGCTAGACCGGGTGGCGCCTTCGTCGAGGAACGCATAACGGGCGTCCAGCTCGGCGGCTGTCGTGCTGCGGCATCGAATGTGCGCGGGCGGTACCGGCCCTTTGCCCATTTTGAACACCCTTCCATCCAGCGACTTGCACTGTGCGGACGTGCGCCCGTCGAGAGTGGAAACCCAGCGGTAGCCAGTCACCACGTCACTGTTCGCCTTCCACGTCTCCATGCGCGCCACGCTGGCGACGTGCTGGATGCCCGTGCGAACCACCGCTTCGGCATTGCGTCGGGTGATGGCTAGCAGGCCGTCGCTGTACTTCAGCGCCTTGGTGCCGCGAATTCGGTTTATCAGCTGCTGGTTGGTTTCCCCCTGGACATAGCCCATGCGAATCGCACCAGTCACCCGGTTGCGCTCGGCCTGCGTCCAGTCAGCAATGAACGACTCCAGCAGCTTGCCGCCATCCGGCCCGGTCACGCTGAGAGGCTGAGCCTTTACGGCGGCCTGTATAGCTTTCACGGTCGGAGCCGCTGCGGTGATATTGACCAGCACCTGATCGAGCGACCTGGCTTCAAACTCGGCCTCGTAGGCGCCGATATCGAACAGGTCCAGCAGTAGCTGCGCCGTGAACTCGCCGTGAATCTTGGCAAGCATCGCGTCAATGGACTTCAGCATCTGCTCAAGACGCGCCCGGCTGTAGTCGGTCAGCGTGTCGCGGCTCAGCCTGTCGCGTAAGTCCTTGTCGATGCGCCGAAGGAAGGGATCTATCTTCTCGACCTCTCCCGACTTCAGACGCTCCAACATCACGGCGTTACGCGTTGCCGACTGGATCAGTAGTTCCGCCGTTGCCATCGTCTTTGTCCAAGTCTAAGCCGGGTGGATTGTTTTCCAGCTCTTCGCGCAGGGCGTCATCCGTCTTCTCGGCGTCCTCAAGCCCGAACCTGCGAAGCTGTTTGAACAGGCCAGACTGAGTCAGGGCTCCGGCCTGCCAAGCCTCAACCATCGCGGTCAGGGTCTGCGGATCGAGTCGCGCCTCAATGAAGTCTTGATTCAGCTCGTATACGCACTCGCCAGTGGCGCCCATGAACTCGGCAGCGCACTGCAGAGCCTTGGTGTAGGCCTCGCTCACGTTGGATGCAACCAGAGACAGGACCGAGTGCTCTGCGGCGTTATCCGACGCAGCCTCCGTTGCGGTCTTCGTGGCGCTGCCCTTCTCGATCAGGCGCGCACCAAGGGCGACCATCTGGCGCTCTTTGGCGTCCATCGCCTCCTTGGCGAGGATGTTCGGCTGAGCCTGCAGGATGCCGGCCGATCCACCTTGCGGCAGCGGCAGGATTGCCCGAGAGCCGAAGTAGATGCCCTTGTCCTCAAGCATCTTGACCCAATGCTCTTCGAGCCCGGCCATGTAGACCTGCGGCTGGCCGACCAGAAAGACCGAGTCCTCGTAGTCCGCGCTGTTGCGGTAGTGGCCGATGTTGATCTCGGCCAGGTCGTACAGCGGAGATTCATCGATCGACGTGTCGTTGTTCTGCGCACCGACGAAGAAAGCGGTGATCTCGCCCCACGGCGCACCATTGCTGCGGCGTGGGTTGTAGGTCTCTGCGATCTCGAATGCGCCCTCTCCGGCCGCCTGGCGCCACACGTCCACGGTGTAGACGCCTTCGCGCAGGCTCAGCACCCGGTATTGCGGGTAGCTCTTGACGCCGAATCCGTCCTCGACCTCGTGCGTTTCGCGCAGCACGGCCAGCGACAGGAGGTGACGTGCGCCAATCTTTGTCGTGCGCCAGTTGATCACCGCCTCGGCTGGGTATGCCGTAATGGTCGCCCGCGCCTTACCGCTCTGCATGTCGGCTCGGCTGGCTGACTCAACCGCAGGGAAATCGACGAGGATCAGCGCGCGGCCAGTCTCCAGCACATCAGCCAGGACCGTCTGCGACTGCTGGTAGACGCTGATACCTGCGCCATTGGCATCGGTGGTCATGTAGTCGAGCAACGCCGGCACGGTGAGCGTCGGCACCACGCGGAACACGGCACCGACCAGACCGTCACGAGTGCGGCCGGTGGCGTTGTAGAACACAGCACGGGCCAGATAGCTCTCGTACCGCTCGGCGTTCTCCTTGCTGGTGTCGTGCCTGTTCGGCTTCGGCAGGTAGCGCTGTTCGGCTGCCTTGACCGCCTCGGAGCCCTTGCAAACGTCGCGCACCAGGCGCCAACGGGCTTGCGCTGCCTCGTATTCAGGGCGCTGGTATTGAACGTCGGCCATTATCGGGCGAATCCCATGTTGATTGAGGTTGCGGGCTTGATGATCGGGAAGCGGTGAACGACGAAGTAACCGAAGGCGTCGGCCGGGTCTTCCGTGCCGTCCTTGTTGGGCTCGCCGTGTTCGTTGTATGCCTGCTGCTCGAGCACCTGGGTGGTTACCGGGCACTTATCGGTGTTGACCTTGAGCCGGCGCACGCCCTCGCCATTCAGGAACATGGCGTTGACGGCCAGCACCCGGTCACGAACCATCGGGTTTGCCGGGTTGACGCGGACCGTGAAGCCGGCCTGCTTGAGCAAGCTGTGATCGGACTCGCTACCGTTGACGCTCTTGCGGTTCTTGCCGCTGGCGTCGGGGTAAACCGTGATCTTGTGGCCAGGGAAGCGCTCAAGCAGCGCGTCAATCATCGCGGGCGTGTCGAATAGGCTGGTCAGCTCATCCAGTTGCCGCGGCTCACCGTCACGCATGACGAACACGCAGGCCGCCATCCGATTGATGTTGAAGTCCATACCTACATGCAGCTCTTCCCCCGGTCGAATCGTCTCGTCGGTGTGATTCAGCCGCCGGCAGAAGTTCGGATAAACCGATCCGCTCACCAGGTTGACGAACTGGCCGTCAATGTAGGCGTCGACCAGATTCGCCGGGTACGACTCACGCAGCGACGGGATGTAGTCCTTCGGCAGGTTCTTCGCGTTCTGCCGCGTGCTGGCATGGACGATTCCGTACAGCGGGCGCTGGCTCGGATTGGCGGCCAGCTCCTTTACGAACTTGCGATAGACCCAGTTGAACCCCTCCGGCGTGGTCGTCACGTCGATGGTGTTTTCCCCGCGTGTCGGCCAGACGGTCGACATACGGGCGATGATCTTCTTCCAGGCGCTGTCAGCCTTCTTGATCGGCATGCAGTCGATCTCGTCGACCAGTGCGTGCGCGATATTGAAGCCGACGATGCGGCCAGGGTGCTCCATGCTCTTGCAAACGATCGTCGACAGGCAGCGGCCTTTCGAGTCGCGAAGATGCACCCGCTTGTTGCTCGGCACGATGTCGGCGAACAGCCCGAAGGCCTCAGCAACACCCGGTATCGTGTCGTAGAAGATGTCCGCAATCTGCGGATAGGTCGGCGCGAAGTAGCCCTGCGGAATGCCAGGGTGCTCCAGTGCGTTGATACACAGCCGCACGCAGCCTACGAACGTCTTGCCGCTTCGATACCCACCAACGAACGCAGAGAACTTCTTGGGGTGGCTGATGAACTCGAACTGCGGCTTATTCAGCTTCAGGGTCGCTTGCATCTTCCACCCCGATGATGACTTGCTTCGGCTCAGGCAAGCCTTGATTCGGGTCTTCCAGTTCGCGGCGCAGCTTTTCGTTGGTCAGGCGCTTGCCTTCTAGATCAAGCTCGTGAACATCCCAGCCCTGCAGCTTGGCTAGCTGCTGGATTGCCTGAAGCGGCGAATGGGTTTTGATCTTGATTCCGTCTCGGCCAGCGGACAGCTCAGATATCGCCGCCAGCTTCTTCGGGTCTTGCAGGACAGAGTCGCGGATCTTCCACGCAGCCTGGACAATCGGTTTTCCGTCATCGTCCTGGCCAAGCTCATACGCGCCGAACTCGACCAGGTCGGACAGATCGGTACGGGCGAAGGTCGAAAGGCGCTCCAATACCTCTTTACGCGTCATCACGGCGGATGAAACAGCGGACTCATTCAGCTCCTTCAGCCTTAGCGTCACCTTAGCGTCGGCAAGCAGCTTGCTCGCGTTCACGTTGATGCTGTTGGGCTTCATCTTCGAGGCGTTATAAGCCCGTCGATAGGCCTCGCTGGCATTCCCCGTTTCGAGGTAGGCCAGACAGAAGGCCTCCTGCTTGGGGGTCAAGCTCATGCCAGTGGCTCCGTTTCATTTTTCGACCGCTCAGTCTCTAGCCAGCAACACGTCAACCATCTTCTGCTCGCCGAGCCGGAACACAGCAAGACACTGCAGCTCATCGGAGCGCGGCCCTATGCCGAAGATGGAGATATCGCCCGTATCGGACATAAGCGTCAGCGTCGCGAGAGAGCACGGCGGAAGATCGCCAGAATCCAACTCATCGGCGATCCGCCTCAGTGTGTCCGCCGTCTCCCGCCAGTCCTCACGCTTGAACTCGACGACCTTTGGTCTTTCGGCCATTGCGCTTCCTCTTGCGTGCGTACCGCCAAGTCTCCTTCCCCAGCATCACGCACACACAGGCGGCGAGGTAGGTGAAGATCAGGATGGCGTGGAGGCGTCTCACTGCGACACCTTGCGCTCCGCCCATTTGCCGGCCAGCGCCCTTACCTGATCCACACCAAGCAGGCCGATCAAACCGGCAGCGAATAGCGTCCAGGCGAGATTGGCGCCCATCGCATTTACACCGAGGCCGACGAGCATGATCAGCAGCGCGCCGAATGTGGCTTCGAGCAGCTTGGCCAGCGGGCTCTTCTTGTCCCCGTACAGGTGAATGCGGATGTAGGACAGAACGAAGGTCAGCATCATGGCCAGTCCGTGTTCGCGAAGGGCAGCAGCGAGCGATACCCAAAACTCCGGGGTCTTCTCTGGCATCTTGGGCATCTCGGTGATCCCGCATGGGGCAGTTGAATTAGTCCGACCGCACATGCGCGTGCGATCCGCTCGGGGCAAGGAGGCAGGCATGGGGCCGGAAATTGTTGCGCGCATGGTGGCGAGCCATTCAAACGGCCTTTAGCGCCCGAAACTGAGGCACAAAAAAGCCCGACTCATTGGCCGGGCTCTTCTGAAGCGGTAAAACCGCAATTTGTGCCAGATTGCCAGATCGGCGTTAACACGTCAACAGGCACGACATGTAAATTAAGCCGCCATTCGTCGATCAAATTCCGACTCAACATAGCCGTGCACCCGGCTCAGCATGTCCTTCACCTGGTAGCGTGATTTGCCCAGCTGCTTGCCGATCTGCTCCATGGTGCGGTTGTGGCAGTAGTACATGTGCACAGCCTCGGATGCTTCTGGATAGCGCTGCTGCAGGCGGGCGACTACAGCCGATACCGTCTCTGCCTCTTCATCGGTGATCGCAGCATCTGGCGCGTGAGTGCATGGCACGTTGTCGCGCATGATGGCCAGCATCGGCGAGACGTACCGGGGCACGCCTGTCTTCTGCCATACCCAGATGCCCCATTGGGTCAAAAGCTCTTCGGCGGATTTCATTAGAACAACCTCCCCAGGGATGCGGCGAATTCGTACGGGTCTTTGGCGCTCTTTCTGAGATTGCAAGTCGGGCAGGCAATAACCAAATTATCTACAACGTGCTTCCCGCCTTTTGATAGCGGCTGGTAATGATCAACGTGATAATTGTACTCACACTTAGATTTGCACCAATGGCAGAACTTAGGAGCTGCCTTCTCCCAAGCCATAATTATTGAAGACCTGTCACCGCCATCTTCCATCTGCCGACGCCTTGCCTTGTAGGCATTGATTACGCCTTTTCGCTTTTCTGGGTTGGCTAGTGCCCAAGCCCTCGCAGCATCTACATGCTTGGCAGAGTTTTCCGCTCTCCATCTACGCATGCGCTGTTTTACCTGCTCTGCGCTTTTTTTGTATCTGTCTCTGTCATACCGAGACTTTTCTTCCTTTGCAGCCTCTGCCTTCTCCTTGATACATTGCGCGCAGCCTCCGCTCGATGTGTACCTTGGCGAATCATGTCCATTCCGGCACGGCTTACCCGTGTAATACAAATAAAGCCCGCCAGCTTTAGCGTCTTTATGCCGGATTATATTCATGCTGCCTCTGTTTTAATCATGTCGTAACTGACC
>JANJUO010000448.1 GCA_024710535.1 bacterium | reverse complement strand
TGTTGTGGAGTCTGTTAAAGAGCGTTATTTAAGAAAAGAACCTATCACGGTGGCTCAATTATTTGCTTTAACGGTTTCATTTGATGAGATTGACATTTGGCATTTTGCTTATAAATACAATTTCGAGATTAATAGAGTAAAAAAAGCTGTTGAGCAGTTGGTTGAGGATAACGTGTTGATTCACTTTACCGATTCCGAACATTTAACTACATTTTTGATTGACTAAAAAAGACGAATTTCATTAGTTTCATTAATTTCATTTTTCAAACAAATTAATTAATTCTTTGAAGTAATTTTCAATTCAACGAAATAATTATTTATTTAATCGTAATCAAATATGGTTAATTTATTCAAAATTAACAATAAATTAAGGAAATATTTTTTAATGTTAACTAATTTTTTCGTAATTTTGTTGCTTTAATTTTCGGCAATCTTAGAAAATATATATTTTTAATAAATTTAATGGTTAAACTCTAAAATGGATTTATCTAAATTAAGAAATATCGGTATAGCCGCCCATATTGATTCCGGCAAAACTACTTTGTCTGAACGCATTTTGTTCTATACCGGTAAAATTCACCAAATTATTGAAGTTCGTAGCAAAACCGGTGCCGGTCCAACAATGGACTCTATGGATTTGGAACGCGAAAAAGGTATTACTATTCAGTCTGCTGCCACTCACTGCGAGTGGAAAGATTGGTCTATCAATCTTATTGATACTCCAGGCCACATCGACTTTACTGTAGAAGTAGAAAGAGCCCTTCGCGTACTTGACGGTGCGGTTATGGTTCTCTGCTCTGTTGCAGGTGTGCAGTCGCAGTCTATCACGGTTGATAGACAGATGCGCCGCTACAACGTTCCGAGAATTGCATTTATTAACAAAGTTGACCGCTCGGGTGCAAATCCTGACCGCGTTATCGACCAACTCGAAGAAAAACTTGCTCATCATCCTGTATTGCTTACAATGCCGATTGGTATCGAAGATAGATTTGAAGGTGTAGTTGACTTGCTCAAAATGAAAACTATTCATTACAAAGGTGCAAGTGGTGAAGATATTGTTGAAGGAGATATTCCTGAACATTTATTAGATGAAGCAAAACGCCGCCGTAATTCTATGATTGAAAGATTGAGCGACCATGATGATAATATTGCTGAAAAATTCCTTGGCGACGAAGAAATTTCTTATGATGAATTAGTTGCTACAATTCGCAAACAAACTATTGCTCTTCACATCACGCCTGTTCTGGTTGGTACTGCAAAAATGAACAAAGGTATCCAAACTCTTCTTGATGCCGTTGGTATGTATTTGCCTTCGCCTACAGATATTCAAAATTACGCTTTAGATAGAGATAGAAACGAAGAAAAAGTTGAATTGATTTCCGACACTACAAAACCTGCTGTTGGATTGGCTTTCAAACTCGAAGACGGCAAATATGGTCAGCTAACTTATATGCGTATCTATCAAGGAACGATGAAGAAAGGCGATAATATTATCAACATTGCAAATGGCAAAAAAGTTAAGATCCCACGCCTTGTTCGTATGCACGCATCAGAAATGCACGAAATTGATGAAGCTGCTGCTGGTGATATTGTAGCATTTTTTGGTGTGGATTGCGCCTCCGGTGATACATTCACAGACGGAAGTGTAAACTATTCAATGACTTCAATGTTTATACCTAATCCTGTTATTGAATTATCGGTTTCTCCGAAGGAAAAATCGGGCTTGAATAACTTCTCTAAAGCGATGAACAGATTCCAAAAAGAAGATCCAACGTTCAAAGTGTATCGTGATGAAGAAAGTGGCGAAACTATCATCAAAGGTATGGGCGAGCTTCACTTAGAAATCTATATCGAACGTATCAAAAGAGAATATAACTGCGAAGTTGTTGTTGGTCAGCCAAAAGTTGCTTATCGTGAAGCAATCACTAAGCACGCCGCATTTGACTATACGCATAAGAAACAAACCGGTGGTAGCGGTCAGTATGCAAGAGTAGGCGGATATATTGAGCCACTCCCAAGCGACTCTCCAAACAACTACGAATTCGAGAACAAAATTGTTGGTGGTGTTATCCCTAAAGAATATATCCCTGCAGTTGACAAAGGTTACCAAGAAATGCTTAATGAAGGCTTCTTGATTGGACAGCCAATTGTGAACGTGAAGGCGAATGTTAATGACGGATCGACCCATGCGGTGGACTCTTCAGATTTGGCATTCCGTTTAGCGGCTCGTCAAGGTGTTAAAGAAGCTTTGGGCAAAGCCGGTGTGGTGATTTTGGAACCGATTATGAAACTTGAAACTTCTTCACCTGAAGAATTCCAAGGTGTTATAATTGGTCAAATCAACCAAAGACGCGGTATTATCATCAATACTTCTATCGAAGCAAGTTATGTAACTGTTGAAGCAGAAGTTCCATTGAAGGAAATGTTTGGTTACTCTTCTGACCTCCGCTCTTCAACTCAGGGCAAGGGAGAATTCACTATGGAATTCTTGAAATATTCTCAAGTACCTCGTTCGGTGCAGGAAGACATTATCAAAGATTACAAAGAGAAACTCGCGTTAAAGAAATAATATTCATAAATTGAATTTTAGAAAACTGTTTTGGTTGTTTAACTTCCAAAACAGTTTTTTTATGTAGTGTATAGATTGTGCTTAATAATGTATTTATAAATATATTCAGGAATAAATTCTGTAACCGATTTGCCTGCATAAATTCCCTCCCGAATTTGAGTAGATGATATATCAACTTTATCACATTCTAAATAATTTATTTTATGATTAATAAAATGCGGCAATTGCCCTAAATCAGTTTCAGAATTATCAATCTCAAACTCTCTTCTCATAATTACTAAACAAATATCATTAATCAAATATTCCCAATTTTTCCATTTATTAAAACTTTTAGCATTATCTTCGCCAATCATTAAATAAAGTGTTTTATTTGTATAAATCTCTTTGAAATGTTCAATTGTTTGATATGTATAAGAAATACTTCCTTTTCTAATTTCATAATCATCAATTAAAATTTTATCATTATTTTCAAAGGCAATTTTTAGCATTTCCAATCTATGATTATTCATTACTGAATTAGGAATAATATCAGTTTTGAATGGTGAAATATAAGTAGGTATTATATGTAATAAATCAAGTTTGTATTGAATAATAAATTGCTCTGCAAACATAATATGTG
>JANJUO010000092.1 GCA_024710535.1 bacterium | reverse complement strand
AAGATCCATCAACTGTAATATTGTTGTATCTATTATCTTGCCCAGCAAAAGAATTTCCACCAAAAGCACTTCTTGATTGTGGAGTTAGTTTTGTAAAGTCTGAATAATTTCTGCTAATAGTAGGTAAAGTTTCAATGTTGGCTGATGTTACAGTAGTAGCGGCACCAGTTCTTTCAGTATTGAAAATATTATCAGCACCTGCTGTTACAAGAATTGCATCCGACATAACACCTTTTGCATCAAGATAGAAATCAAGATTTGTTGTTGTTCCAAGGTTTACATTAACATTGTCGAAAACTTTGTTTTCGTAACCAACATAAGATGCAGTTACTTTATAAGGACCACCAACTCTCATACCAAGTATGTAGAATCTACCATCAGATTTTGTAAAAGCACCATATTTTGTGCCGGAAGGAATGTGAACAGCTGAAATTGTTGCTTTTGTGAGTGGCTTTTTGTCTGAATCGAAAACTTTTCCACTCATTTCACCGGAAGTCACACCTTGCGCATACATCAATCCGGATAACAGTAAAAATGCAATAAGAATAGCAGTTAAAAATTTTACCATAAAATCAACCCTTTTTGTTTTAAAAAAAAGCAAAATTAATAAAAATGTATGAATTTATACTATATTATTTATTAACATTGTGTTAAAATTTGAAAAAGAAATTATTTATTAATATTTACAAGATTAATACGTTTCAACTTTACATATAAGTCATTGAATTATATTTTGATTTATATAAATTTAATTTTTCATTTTAATGAATTATAGAAATTTTGGCTTGAAAATTGATTATTAAATATTTTTTAAATTAACAAATTTGAAATGGCAACAGTACCCTTTTATATATTTGAAGATGATGAAGGAGTTTTGGAAAATCTTAGAAGACTTGTATCTAAAGTATTTCCAAATGCCGATTTGCATACTGCTGTTGAAGGTGTTGCCGGATTGAATATGTTATTAAAGGAGAAAAATCCTGCCATTACAATCTTGGATTACAATCTCCCCGGTATTAATGGCTTACAAATTATAAAAAAAATCAAAACAACCGAAGCCGCTAATAGAATTTATTTCATAGTTATTACCGGAAATACTGATAAAGATATTCCTTTGAAAATTGCTCAAGGTGGGGTAGATGATTTTCTGTTTAAGCCATTTTCATTAGACCAACTTATTCTCAGACTTCGTACCGCAGCAAAAGTTGTTAATAATGATTTTAATATTATTGAATCTACTCAAAAATTAGAAAAAATAGAAAAACTTTTGATTGAACAAATTGAAGCTGTTAAGAACACTTTAATTCAAATTCAAAATGCAAGGTTTGCAGATATTCTGCCTCAACTCGAAACAATCAAAAATGCAACCGATTTTGTTGCTAAAAAAATGTGTGTAGAAGAGAATGCAAATGAATTATCAACAATAATGATGGCATCCGAATTATCTTTTTTGGGGAGATTAGGATTGTCTGAGAAAAATGTTAATGCACCGGTCTTAATAAATGGATTAATGCAAAATCCGGATATGGTTGAAGCAATATTTTTCGCAAAAAAAATACTATCGCCATTCAAAAATTTTGAGAAAATGGCTGATGTTCTTTATCATATATATGAAAATTACGATGGTTCTGGCTATCCCGATAAATTACAAGCATGGAAAATTCCGCTCGGCAGTAGAATTCTACGAGTAAGTTTGGATTTTGAATATAATTACCATAAAAATCAAAAAAAATATGATAAAACAATGGAAATGATTGATCATGAAATCAATCGACTTTATGACCATAAAGTTGTTGCTTATTATGACCAATATCATGCAAATAGACTTGTAAAATTGCTTGCTGAAAAATCTCCCGAAATAGCCGTTCCAATTAGAGAATTATCTGCCGGTATGATTATTTCTCGCTCTGTTTATACAGAAATCGGACTTAAATTGGTTACTTCCGGCACACTATTAAATGATGAAAAAATCGACAGAATCAAAACTATCAATCATACAGATAAAGTGATTGGCGAAATATATGTCAGAAATACCAATAAATCTTATGTATGAAATTAGTTTTGTTCCCTTTTTGAATTTTCTATTTCAATTTCTTTGCATCAATACAATACCAAATTTTTACCAAATGAATCCCACACCAAGATATTGTTAGCAAAGCATTCATATTCATAAAAAATAGCCTGAAATATTTCCGATAATTCAGGCTATTTTGTTTGACAAAATATAAGTTTTCAAACAGACTTTTAGGCAACCGATTGCTGATCGAGCCGTACCGAAACCACTTTCGAAACTCCGTCCTCTTGCATAGTTACACCATAAAGAGTATCTGCCGCTTCCATAGTTTTTTTATTGTGAGAAACAATCAAAAACTGCGTTTCAACTGCAAAATCTCTGATAAGATTAATGAACTTATCCACATTTGTATCATCAAGCGGAGCGTCAACTTCGTCCAGGATACAGAATGGAGATGGCTTAACCAAATAAATTGCAAACAAAAGTGCAATTGCAGTAAGCGTTTTCTCACCTTGCGAGAGCATTTGAATTGAGTGCGGTCTCTTATTGGGTGGTTTTGCAGTAATCAAAATGTCAGATTCAAGCATATTGTCATTCTCAAGCTTGATATCTGCCTCGCCCTCTTCGCCAAATAATTTTTTGAACAATTTTTGGAAATTTATTTGAATCTTATCAAAAGTTTCCTTAAATGTACGCTCAGCATTTGTATTGATTTCGGTAATTGTTTCACTTAAAGTAACTTGCGATTCAGTGAGATCTTTCATCTGACTTTCGTAAAGTTCTAATCTATCGCTTTGAGTTTCATATTCTTCGAGTGCTTCAAAATTAATATTGC
>JANJUO010000445.1 GCA_024710535.1 bacterium | reverse complement strand
ACGAGTTTATTCCCAATTATTTTGTATCGCGGCATTACTTATCTGACAGCAACCGAAAGCTCAAGTATAATGGCAATTGCAGGTAATGAAATCACAGTCAATATTCCCAAGAAATTCAAAAATATTGACAATGTAAAAATTGTTGATCCAAATGGAAATGAATTTTATAGGCAAGTAGCCGATTTGCCATCAGGTGCATTTTTGAAATTTGATGAAATAAAAATACCCGGTGTTTATAATATTTTTAGTTCAACAGGCAGAATTATTAGTCAAGTTTCAGTAAATTTATTGAATACCGAGTCTAAATTGGATTTGATCCCTAAAGATAAAATTACAAGTTACTTAAGTTCTAAGACTACTTTGGAAATCAAGCCCGAATTTATTGACGATTATACCACAATTTCAAAAAGTATAATTAGATCGAGAAGTGGAACAGAACTTTGGCAATTATTTTTAGCATTAGCATTGATTTGTGCTGCTGCGGAAATGATTGTTCAGAAAGCAAGCAAAAATGAATTAGAATAATTAATATAAAGGTTTTAAAATGTTTAAAAACAAATATTTAATGGCTTTTTTGATGCTGATTCTTATCAGCAATATGGTTGCAAAAGACGATTTTATTGTTACCTCAGCAAAAAAAGAATTGGATAGAACCATGATGGAACTATCAAAAGAGAAGATTAAGCCATATTTTATTTCTTACACAATAACCGATGTTGAGTCGAATACTATTTCGGCATCATTTGGTAAAATTCGTTCGTCAAACAACGATACTAAGCGTATGCTTGATATAGATTTACGCGTAGGCGACAATAAACTTGATAATACTCATATCATTCGTGGAAATCCATTTTCATTTACATTTGGTGGCGGAACTATAAGTTTGCCTTTGGATAATAATGAAAAGGCAATCCGAAATAGTTTATGGTTTGCTACCGACAGACGCTTCAAAGCCGCAATTGAAAGATATGAGAAAGTTATTACAAATAAAGCAGTTAAAGTTGCTGAAGAAGATTCATCAGCAGATTTTTCAATCGAAAAGCCTGTTGTTTTTACCGGAAATGAGATTAAATTTACCGTAGATACTAAGAAATGGGAAGAAATTCTTAGAAAACTATCAGCAAAATTTCTCGATTATCAGTGGATTTATAGTGCAAATGTATCGTTTATGACATCGATTCAAACAAAAAGATTTATTTCTACTGAAGGAAGCCAAATCGTTGAATGGGAATCGAATTGCAGACTTTATGTAACTGCTCAAACAAAATCTGATGATGGTATGAGTTTGCCTCTTTATGAAACTTATTTTTCTTTTAATCCAGATGGGTTGCCAAATGAGCAAAAAATTGCACAAGATATAGATAAAATGATTGATTTACTTGATAAATTAAGAAAAGCACCACTTGCAACTACTTTTTCCGGACCTGCTATACTTTCCGGACCGGCAAGCGGTGTGTTTTTTCATGAAATTTTCGGGCATAGAGTGGAAGGCCACAGAGAAAAAGACCCAAATTCGAGCCAAACTTTCAAACAATCTATCGGTAAGAAAATATTGCCTGAATTTATTAATGTGATTTTTGACCCTACAATCAAAACTTTGAAAGGGCAAGAAATTGCAGGATATTATGTTTATGATAATGAAGGAATTAAGTCTCAAAAAGTAGAAACTGTAAAAAATGGAATTTTTTCGAATTTCTTGATGTCTCGTTCGCCAATTGAAGGATTCAATACTTCAAATGGACATGGCAGAGCCCAAGCAGGATATTCGCCTGTGTCCAGACAGTCGAATTTGATTGTTGAAGCCACTCAAACTGTTTCTGAAAAAAAATTAAGAGAGATATTAATTGAAGAAGCCAAAAAGCAAAATAAAGAATATGGTCTATACTTCGATCAGGTTTCCGGCGGTTTTACTTTTACAGATAGAACAATTCCAAATGCATTCAATGTTACTCCTTTGGTAGTTTACAAAGTTTATGTTGATGGCAGACCTGACGAACTTGTTCGCGGTGTGGATTTGATTGGTACTCCATTGACAACATTTACAAATATTATTGCAGCTGCAGATGATATGGGTATTTTTAATGGGATTTGTGGTGCCGAGTCGGGCGGTGTACCGGTTTCTGCCTGCTCACCAAGCTTGTTGGTTTCATTGATTGAAGTTCAGAAGAAGCAAAAATCACAAGCAAAGCCACCACTTTTACCATCACCAATTTCAAAAAAAGCAAATTAGTTCTATGAGTGAAATTCTTTTTGAAGAAAAACAGAAATATAATCAAATTATTTTTAAATTGATTATAATAGTTGGGTCATTAATGCCATTGGCAGTTTTTGGTTATGGCTTTATTCAGCAGGTATTTTTTGGAATACCTTTCGGAGAGCCGGCGGCAAGCGATATGGTTTTACTTTTTAGCGTATTGCTGTCCCTATTTTTTGCAATTGTATTAATGGGTTTGTTTTTCTTTTCAAATCTAAAAACAATTGTCAAAAAAGATGGAATTTATGTGAAATATTTTCCATTTCATTTGAAATTCAGAAAATTTGAATTCAGTGAAATAAAGGAATATTACATTCGAAAGTATTCTCCTATTTTGGAATATGGTGGATGGGGAATTAGATTTGGATTTAGTCCAAGAGGAATGGCTTATAATGTATATGGTAATATGGGTATGCAATTGATATTAGAAGATGGTAGGAAAGTATTGATTGGTACGCAAAAACCTAACGAATTTATAGTAGCATTAAAAAAAATAAATAATATAGGATAAATATGAAAAAGTTAATTTTAAGTTTCTTATTTTTTGCATTTGTATTTTCATTTTCTCAAAATGCAAAAGATAATGAAATTCTACAAGCAATGAGAGCAGAATTAAAGCGCTCGATGGATGAACTTGTATTGGAAGGTTTAAAAAAGCCATATTATATTGAATATAAGCTTCGATTGAGAGATGTTTATAATGCATCAGCAAATTTGGGAAGTGTTGTGGATAGCGGCTATCGGAAGGTTGCTTCAATTAGTGTTGGGGTTAGAGTTGGAGATTATAAATTCGATAATTCTAATTTTTTTGATATTGGATTAAGTTTTTTTGGAAGTAGTGATGATGAAGAATCTTATAAAAGTAGAAGTATTCCGGTAGAATTTGATTATAGCACTTTAAGAAGAGAATTGTGGCTTGCAACCGATGCTGCATATAAGCAAAGTGCTGAAATTTTTTCAAAAAAAGAAGCATCATTGAAAAATAGAATGAGAAAAGACACAACTCACGATTTCATTGTTGTTAAACCAACGAAAAATTACAATTATGAAATTGCACCAAATTTTGATATGAAGTATTTTGCAGAACTCGTAAAATCAATGTCGGGTGTATTTTTGGATTATCCTGAAATTAGCTCTTCATCGGTTGGTGTTGAATATTTGCCTGAAATTTCTTATTATGTTAATTCTGAAGGAATGGAATATATTAATTCGGAATATTATGCAGGAATGGAAATTGCAGCATTTTCGCAAGCAAATGACGGTATGCCTTTATCAAACTTTTTCACTACATTTACTGTGAATCCAAAAGATTTTCCTTCTAAAGATTCTTTGATGATAGCAACAAAAGAAGTTGCGTCCAAACTTAAATTTATGTTGAATGCCAAAGATTTGGAAGAGCCATATTCAGGTCCTGTATTGTTTTCCAGTCAAGCTGCTGCTGAAGCAATTGCTCAAGTTTTTGCTCCAAATCTTGTTACACAAAGAGCCACTTTGACAGAAGGTGGAACCCAACAAAATGACAGATATTCTGCATTTCAATCGAAAATTGGCGGAAGAGTTATGCCTGAATTTATGTCTTTGAAAGATGTTCCCGATTTGAAAAAATATGAAAACACATTTTTGCTTGGAAATTACGAGCTTGATGATGATGGTTTGAAAGCAGAAAATGTCAATTTGGTTGAAGATGGCTATTTGAAAAATCTTCTTTCAGAAAGAATTCCAACAAGAAGAGTAAGAAATTCTAATGGTCACCGCAGAGGTGGTGCCGCTATGTTCAGTAATATATTATTGGATGTAAAAAAAGAAAAGCAAAAAAGTGAAAGTGAATTAAAAGAAAGACTAATAAAATTGTGCAAAGATAGAGAATTGCCTTATGGAATCATTGTAAAAAAAGTAATGAACCAGAATTTAATGTTTACTACTATGTTTAGAGTGTCCGGCAGTGGATTTCAAATGCCAAGAGGGAATAATGTATTATTAATTACCGAAGCATACAAAGTTTATGTTGATGGAAAGGAAGAATTGATTCGTGGTGGCGAATTGAAGGGCATTAGCCCGCAGTCATTCAAGGATGTAATCGAAGCAGGAACAAAAAAATATGCTTATAATTTATTGGCAACTTCAGTTATCTCGAGTTTTATAACAGGTGGCGATCAATATATTGGTAGTTCGATAATCACACCTGATTTGTTGTTTGAAGATTTGGAAGTGAAATCACCTGATGAAGATTTCAAAAAACCACCAATAATATCAAGTCCACTGATGCAAAAGTAAGAAAAAAGTAGTAAATTTGAATTTTGATAAAATGAGTTTTGAATATAATATGTCTGAAAAAGAAATTGAGAATGAAAGTGTAGAATTTGACGGTTTTTATATAACCGCAATGCTATTTAAATATAAGTATTATATTATGATAGTGGTTTTTCTGGTTACCGCTGCGGCGGCGGGATATGCTTTTTGGTTGCCTAATTGGTATAAATCTACCATAAATGTTGTTCCTCCGAATAATGTTGGCGGACTTGAAGGTGCTGTTGGTGGTTTGTCATCTACATTAAAAGAATTTGGATTATCAAAACTTGGTCAGCAAACCGGTGGGGAAAGTTATTCATTTCTTGTAGTTTTGAATAGTAGAAGTGTTATAGATTCAATAATTGATGAATTCGACCTGCACAAAGTATATGATATTCCTGACTCAATGAGAGAAGATGTTCGTTTGGAATTTATTTCGAACACAGAAATAGAATATTCAAAAGAAGGTAACTATTATATTTCTATTTGGGATACAGATAAGTTTCGTGCTTCGGAAATTGCAAATCAATATATTAATGTTGCAAACCATTTTGCA
>JANJUO010000442.1 GCA_024710535.1 bacterium | reverse complement strand
AGCATTAAACAAATATAAAAACATCAAAACTTCTGTGCTGATGGACTTTGATGAAATATTCAAAATCCTAAAAAATCGGGAAATCAATTATAAAAAAAGATTTCTTATTCAATTTGGAAATAAAATGAGAAAAATTGAAATTGATGAAATTGCATATTTTTTTGTTTTAGAAAAAAATGTATTCTTAACAACTTTTACTGGCAATACTTTACCAATTGATTATACTTTAGAAAAATTGCAAGATATAATTGACCCTAATCAATTTTTTAGAATTAATCGTAAACTAATTCTATCCATAAAATCAATTAAAAATATGATTCCGTATTCACGTTCAAGGATAAAAATTGAACTTACACCCAATGAACCAAAAGATATTGACGCTATAGTTAGCGTAGAACGTGCTTCTTCTTTTAGAGAATGGCTCAATAATTGATGATTTTCATAAGTTATTTTCTATTAATTCGATAATGCCCAAACGATAATATTTGTTCCAAATTGTAATGCCGCTTTTCTGACTTCGGGCGGATTGTTATGAATATCGGCATCCACCCAGCCATCGCTCGGATTTGATTCGAATGTATAAAGCACACAAAGCCGTCCATTTTGAAACAAACCGAAAGTTTTAGGTGATTTATCATCGTGCTCATGAACTTTTGGTGCACCTTTTGGAAACTTATAATGAATGTTGAAAATACCATGATTGAAGGGTATTTCCACCAATTCTTGCTCTGGAAACACCTTTTTGAGTTCTACACGAACAAATTTATCCAAGCCATAATCATCATCAACATATAGAAAGCCACCATTTTGCAAATATGCCCTAAGTTTGCCGGCTTCATTTTCTGTGAAATTTAAATTTCCATGACCAGTTAGAAAAATCAGTGGATATTGAAACAGATTGTCTGTTGCAATATCAACAAATTCATAAATAGGCGAAACTTTTATATTCGTATTTGCATTTACAAAATTCAATAGATTTACCTCAGCAGATGGATCGTTATACCAATCTCCTCCACCCGAATATTTCACTCTTGCAAGTTTTATCGCACTTGTTGTATTCTGGCAATTTGAAGTTTCAGTTATTGCAAATGCCAAAAATATTATCAATATCAGCAATTTTTTATTCATTTTCCGTATTCTTTTATTTAACTGAATCTAAAAGACGAGATTGAAGCAAAATTATTAATAGTTTATCAATTAATACTCTCAAACAAAAAAATCGAACCCCAAAATTAGGATTCGATTCTTACATTTCGGTTTATGTGTTTAATTAGCCAATTTGAATTTCGATTTCTTTTGGCTTTACGGGTTCAATTTTTGTGAGTGTAACAGTAAGAACTCCGTTATTGAAATTTGCATTAACATTATCTGAATTGATGTTTTCAGGTAATGCAAATGAGCGGTTGAATTCACCATAAGCACGTTCTGCTCTGATGTAAGTTCTTGATTCTTTATTTACTTCGCCATCTTTTGCAAGGTCAAAATCGCGTTTCTTTTCGCCTTTGATATAAAGTAATCTATCATCATTGATAGTAATTTTTACATCTTCTTTTTTTATGCCAGGCAATTCAACATACAAAAATAGATTTTTTTCATCTTCTGCAATATCTATTCTTGGTGAGAACGAACCATATTCTACTGAAACACCTTTTTCCAAATCGCTAAAAACTTGGCTCATTCTATTGGCAACTTGTTCCATGCCACGAAACGGATCAAATTTGATATATGACATTTTATTTCTCCTTTTATTTATTTTAAAAATATTTACTAATTTTGTTCTATCGGTTGTTACAACCGACTTTTATATTTGTCAGTTGTAACAACTGACAAAACACTTTTTTTGTTCTGTCGGTTGATATAACCGACATCTATTTTCTTAAGCCACAATTGCTACTTAATTCACAGCAATTTCAATTTCTTTAGGAACGACTGGCTCTTTTTTGCCAATTGTCAAAGTTAGCAAGCCATGATTGAATTCCGCAGTAATCTTTTCAATATCTGCTTCTTCTGGTAATTGGAAAGTGCGTTTGAACTCACCATAAACTCTTTCGTTTCTGATAATGGTTTTACTTTCCAAATCAGTTTTCTTTTTTTCGCCCGTAATGAACATTGTGCGTTCTTCGTTCACTTTGATGCTAACTTCGTTTTTGCTGATACCCGGTAATTCAATCACCACAGCAAAACCTTTTTCATTTTCGTAGATGTCTGCTTTTGGCTTGAATCCGCCTGTTTCAACAGTTACACCTTTTTCGATTTCATTTGCAAATTGTTGCATTTGCTTTACCAATCCTTCAAAACCGCTTGTTGGGTTTATTCTGAAGTATGCCATATTAACCTCCGATTTTTAATATTTAATAAATTTAATTTTCAATTTTATGTGTTATAAACAAACACATATACCATATTACGAAAAGCGTGCCAATGTATAAAATACTGAAAATTCGACAGACACATAAGACACAATGGCACAATCAAGCCAATTATTTATGTCATTATGACGCATATACGCCAATATGACCGAATTGCTGACATTACGGCAGTATTTTTAGAATATTACAAATTTAAATTAATTGATCTCCGACAGAACCCTCTGTCGCCAAAAAAATTGCTGTATAAATTACAGAGCGACTTGCATTTTCTGGCGGTGTTTATTCCATAAATCAAATTTGGGATATCCGAAATATTAGATATTGGGGAAATATAGTGATGATAATAAACACGCAAAAGCAAGTTACATTTGCAGATTCAGTCATAAACAAAAAGAAGAAACAAATATAAAATAGAAAATGCACTCGACCGATTCAAGAAGTAATAGAAATTTAATCCATTAAAAAAAATTCAATACAATTAAAGTCCACAAAATTTGTAGTGTCCCATTAAAAAAAAATCATTAATTTTTCAAGCACTTATTTATCTAATACAGCAAGTTGGTGTTAAAAATTGTACAACCGATAAACTATGAAAGCCCAAAGCCAATAAAATTGGAATTTTTTGAATTATTCAAATAATCATTTTGTTGAAAAAGTAAATATTTTCACAGCAGATAAATACAACTGCTATACTAAATCAATATAATTTTGGAATATTAGACATTTCAATAAATTATCATCAAATAGATTGGACTTTTACAACAACCCTATAAACTCTATGATTTCAATGGATGAATAATTTGGATGAATATCTACATATCAACTAAAATTTAAAAGCCGGATCATTATTTTTATTTCGAGATTCTTCGGCAATTTTAATTTTATAATCTATATATTTCTTTTGTAATTCGGGATTTGATGTGGCTAAAATTTGAACTGCAAGCAGACCTGCATTTTTTGCTCCACCTATTGCAACAGTAGCCACTGGCACTCCCGGAGGCATTTGCAGAATAGAATACATAGAATCTATTCCGCTCAGAGTTTTGGTCTGAACAGGTACTCCGATAACCGGCAATGGTGTATATGATGCAGTCATACCTGGTAAATGAGCCGCTCCGCCTGCACCGGCAATTATTACTTTGATTCCCCTTAAATGTGCATTTTTGCCGTAATCTGCCATATCATCCGGTGTTCTATGGGCAGAAATCACTTTTATTTCGTAATTAATTCCAAATTCAATTAAAACATCTTCTGCTAATTTCATAGTTGGAAGGTCGGAATCGCTTCCCATTATTATACCAACTTCCGGCATCATCTATTCATTTCCTTGAATTATTTTTGTACAAAAACTCTAACAATTTGAATTGGGTTATGATTTTCATTATAAATCAATGTTTGCTTAATGTGCACACTTTCGGTATTTATTTCGTTTGCAATATTTGTTTTCTGCAATTCAACTGTTTTTTCTTTGATTGAGGAGCATAATTTCTCGTCGAAAATTTCTTCGTCAGTTTTGTTCACAATGTTTGATCTGAGTTTTCCCAAATAAGTTTCAAATTCTTTATTGACAAATTCATATTTTTCTGTTGGCAATTGTAGAATAGAAATTGGCAATGGAATATTTTCCAAATAAGAATAAAGTGATTTGATAGTTTTATGGAATATTTTCGTATTTTCATTAAGTTCGTTAATTTTTTTGGAAAACCATTTTTGATTAATCTCCAATTCTTTGATTCTTTCTTTGGCTACTTGTTTTTCGTCAAGTAATTGCTTTATTGTTGCGGCAATTTTCTTTTGGTCGAGATTGGAACTTACTACAATATTGTCATGTCTGCTATTTATTCGAGAAATAATAACCAAACTACTGATGATACCAAATTTATCAAAAATTGGATAAACAGTGAATTCAACATCTTTCCCATTAGTCATTTTATTGTATTTTACGATAGATTTGCTTGTAATTGCAGATGTATTAAAATTCAGTCTTTTGTTTAAATCTTCCACATCTTCTGTAATGAATAATTCTCTAAAATACTTACCCTCAATATTTGCTTTTTTAAGAACTTCTGCGGCATTCGACAGATACATTTTTCTGGCAGTATCATTCATAAATGTAATAATACTTTTTGAATCAAGAATACAAATACCGTCGTTAGTAACATTCAGTATTTCGCGAAATTCCTTTTCTTTATTCTTTATTTGAATCGCATGATGTTTCTGTGCAGATTCAATAACCGCATTAGAAGGTATTATTCGGAAATAATTTCTAAACATTCTATTTGATCTTTTGATTTTCCACAGAAGTAGAAAAATCTCTCCATCTTCGGATTCGCCAACAATCTTTAGATCTTTTTCGTCCCGATTGCCCGTTACGAATGTTGATAAAGTAGTTTCAAATTCCGGTAAATCTTCAGGTGAAATATTAGGGTCATCTGATTTCTCTTTGAAATTTTTTGTAATTTTATGAACCATTCTAATTAAATTAACACCACGCTCAAATGATTTTATTACTTCTTTGAAAACAATATCAACTGCTCCAAAAGTATTCATTACTCTGAAATCATCGGTGCAATCCACCACCGCCATCTCCGCAATTTTGAGATATTCTTCGAATTCTCTGTCCTTTTCGTCGATTTTATTGGCTAAATCAATTTTATCCGAACTTAGTTTTGCTATGGTTCGCTTTAAATCGTCAAATTGGCTTTTATCGGATTCAGATGATTTCATTTTATTAATTAATACATTATAAAAACAAATAATTAATTGGATTACAAATCTATAAAAAAATATGAATATTTAAAATATCTATTTGTAAATATTTAAAAAAATGAAAAAAAAATGAAAAATATTGATTTTTTTTTGGAATATTTGAAATTTTGTTTGGTTAATTCACAAAAAAACCATAATTTTGTTTTCTGTTTAAATATCAATTTAAACAAAATGAAAGTGTTGATTCCGTAGCTCAGCCGGTAGAGCACTTGACTTTTAATCAAGGGGTCGCGCGTTCGAGCCGCGCCGGAATCACAATCAAAGGTTTCAGTAAATACTGAAACCTTTTTTGTTTTTATTTGGTTTAATTCTATTTAACTTTTATTTTGTTATAATTTTTAGAATTTAATGTCATCACAATTTTTAAATGAAATTGAAATAAATTAACATAACACAACTGTAATTTCGGTTGATTTGCAGAATTTATCCAAAATTTTAAGAAACTTGGACTTTTGATTTTAATTAAGAATTATTAATAATTTCACTCCTTATTTTTTTAATATCTTTGAAAATAGTTGATTATTAAAATATTTTTTTTAATATAAGAGAAAAAATGATTAATTTTGTTTTTTATATAAGATTAAAAATGAATTAAGTTCTTTTATTTATGGAAATTGTTACAGAAGAATTTTTCCCTTTAAGCAAAAAGAGTACAATTAAAGGAAACAGAAGGTTAGCAAGGGAAAAAGTACTGCAAATTTTGAACGCATTTGAAGTTTGCGATCTCTCGATTGAAAAACTATTCAATCATATTTTTAGTAGGGAATTTAATTTCGAAGAAAATAAATCTCTTGAAACTAACCCAAAAATCTTAACTCCTGATGAAGTGTTAGAGCTCGAAGCTGATATTCCAATTATTTGGAAAGAGAGCGATATTGAGTTTACAAGATTGTTGCTCAATCAAATTTTGGAGCACAAAGCCGAAGTGCTTGAATTACTAACAAAATATGCTGCAAATTGGGAAATCGAGCGTATGGCGGCTATCGATAGAATTTTGATGATGATGGCTATTACCGAACTATTGTATTTTCCTGATATTCCAAGTAAAGTCAGCATAAATGAGGCAATAGACATTGCTAAAAGTTTTTCGACTGATAAAAGCAGTTTATTCATCAATGGTATTTTGGATAAAATACTTTTAATTTTGAATAAACAGGGCAAAGTTCAAAAAATTGGACGCGGATTGCAAGAAAATAAATAATTTTTTCTGTTTTTTAAAAATCTTATTATTAAATTTGATTTTATGAAAAATGGAATTTTTGAAAATTATGAATAATCTACAACCTTCAGTAAAAACAGTTTGGTCGATTGGCATTTTGTTAAGAAGTATTTTCTATGCAATTCTAACATTCTTGCTCGAATTTTTTGTAATAGTAGAAAATGTTGAAGACTGGATATTGCCAACCGGTGCCCTTGCAGGTATTGTATTGGGAATTGGTTTTATTTTGGCATTTGTTGCGCCTATTTTGATGTATAAATTTTGGAAATTCGATGTTAGAGAAGATGAAATCTATACCGAACGAGGCGTTCTAACTCGATTCAAAACCACAGCTCCATTCTCGAGAATTCAGCATTTGGAAATTCAGCAGGGTGTAATTGAAGGTATGTTTGGTCTATCAAAATTTGTGATTTATACTGCAGGCACTCGTGGTGCTGACTTGG
>JANJUO010000395.1 GCA_024710535.1 bacterium | reverse complement strand
ATGACTTGCACATGAATAAGAAATATTATTTTGTCGCCAAATTTGATGAAGATTTTAATTTGGTTTGGAAGAAAGAATTAGATGAAGGATTGAAAACATATTACTTTGCAAAATTATCGTTCATAAACAACAATACATATCTTTTTAGTAATGTCTCCTCAGACAGTACAATAGTTTTCAAAACAATAATTGATGAAACTGTCTCGGTTGATAACGAACAAAGAAACACAAATGAACCACGAATCTACCCCAATCCCGCAAAAACAAATGTGTCAATAGATTTTGTGGTGGAGCCAGAAAATTTACCTAATATAACTGTTGAATTATACAATATGACAGGAATCTTGCAGTCAAAATTAGATTATTCTGTTGATTACAACAATTCCAACGGACAAGCATCTCTCAACTGCAACATCGAAAACATTCCAAATGGCTATTACATCATAGTCATTGACAATGGCAAACGAAAAGTAGCAAAACCTTTTATTGTGAATAAAGATTGATGTTTTATTATTCATCCGGTGACTGTGGAGTTGTCGGATGAAATGTTTAAATTTCTTTTACTCTATGCAAGTAATCAAGGTTTATGTTGCATTAACAACAATATTATTTTGATATTTAAGGAATTATATTTAAATTGCAATTTTTAGGAGGTAAATTGCAAGAATTTGAATGGAATAAGTTAAAAGCAGAATCAAATCTTAAAAAGCACGGTGTAAGTTTTGAGGAAGCCATTTCTGTGTTTGATGATCCATTCGCTGTTTATTATGATGACATTTACCATTCAGAAAATGAATTGAGATATATCGTAAGAGGCTATTCTTTGTTGAATAATTTATTGATTGTAAATTTTACAATCAGAAATGAAGTCATTCGAATTATAAGTTCAAGAAAGGCAACAAAAAAGGAAAGAAATTATCATGAAAAATAATACCACAAACAAAATTAAACAAAAATCAATAAGAATTATTGATGAAATTGAAACTGTAGATGATGAATTGCCAATTGAAATAGATTTTTCTAAAATGAAACAAATTGAAAATCCAATAAAAAAGTCCGTTTTGATTAAATTGGATAGTGATTTGGCTTTACATTTCAAAAATTCGAGACAATTAAATAAATTTCTTAGATTACAGCTAAAATCTTATGCGATAATTAATTAATTTTCATTGGCTCAACTGCAACATCGATAACATTCCAAATGGCTATTACATCATAGTCATTGATAACAGCAAACGTAAAGTAGCAAAACCGTTTATAGTGAATAAAGATTAAAATCTCAATTTTTCTTCATCCGATGACTGCGAGTTGTCGGATGAATTGAATAAAATGCTTGATTGTTGCAAAAAGTTGATTAAGTTAATAAAATATATTTATACAATTAAGAAAATTTATTATTTTTGTTTTTTACAAATAAGTAATAGATGGCGATGAAATTGAAATATATTGTGTTTATATTAATAGTTGGATTAATTAATAGCAACTCAAGTTTCTCGAATGATTATGTATCTGATGTTGATAAACTTTTTGATTTGTCAATCGAAGAAATGATGAATATTAAAGTGGTTTCGAGTTCTTTTACCGGAATCGATAAAATCAAAACTCCGGCATCAATCACCTTGATTACAAGCGAAGATATTGCCCTTACCCCATTTCGGAATTTATATGATTTGCTTGAAGTCTATGTTCCAGCAGCAATTTGGATGACTCATTACGATAGCCCTCATATTGGAATTCGCGGCTTGATAAACCAAAGAAATGATAAAATTCTTTTGCTTGTGAATGGAAAAAATATGAATTTCAAGGCAAGAAACGGTGCAACTTCTGAATTAGAAAACTGGGATTTATCGGACATCGAGCAAATAGAGATTATTCGAGGTCCTGGCTCAGTAATATATGGTCCGGGAGCAATAGAAGCAGTAATAAATATCACAACAAAAAAATACGAAGGCAAAGATAATTTCACAGTTAATCTCAGAAATTATAATCCATACCAATCTTTTGGCGGAAATATTAGTATTAACCAATCAATTACAGATGAAATTAAGTTATCGGCTTTTGCAAGCATAATTTCTTCCGGCGGGTATTCAGCGGAAAAAGGATTTTATATACCTGACAATAATGCTTATACTGAAATTGGAGTGAGCAAAAACAGCAGAAAACTTCAAGATTTGTTTGTTGATAGTGATGATCGCCCTCAAATCAAAGCCAATATAAATTTGGAACTATCCGAAAACACGAATATTTGGCTTCGTTATACACGCTCTGGCTCCACATTGAATGGATTAACATTTAAATACAGTTATCAAACAGGTTTTCTTCCAGCGCCGGATTTATATACATTAAGTGAACCATTCAATTTCAATTCATCCAAAAACGAACAATTTGTAGTTGCTGTTGAAAATAAGTCCGATCTTGGCAATGGTTTTATGATGAAAAGTATGCTCAGTTTCGATTCAGAATATAATCAAAGAAGCCAAGATTACCTTCAAATTCACCCGCAAGAATGGGCACCAAAAGATTCTTCTATTATGATGATGCTCCGAGATCCAAACAGTTTGAGGAATCGTTATTTTGAAGGTTCGGAAAATGAACTTCAATTAAGAGCGATAATTACAAAAGAAGAAAGCAAATCCTTCTCTTATGCATTAGGTATGGAGTATTCGTATAATTTTTGGGGCAAAGGATGGTTTAAAGAAGATGGATATTTCAGATTTGGTGATAATTGGAATATCATTAGCGACAAGTCCTCCCCTGCTTATGGTTATCCTGATTATTTTGGAACAGATACAAATGATACATATTTTGTAGGAAATGGCTGGGCAACTAATACGATTGCACTATTTGGCGAGGCAAATTACAAATTGAATGATGATCTAACTATTTTACTTTCAGGCAGAATTGATAAAGATGATTACTCTGCATTTATGTTTTCTCCAAGACTTGCATTTATATGGAGTGTTGGCGAATATGATTATTTGAAACTCATTGTTCAACGCAGTTTGAGAATGAATACAGCAGAAGAATTATTAATTCAGCATTTGAAAGGAATCGAGCCAAACACTGAAGCATTGGATAATGTTGAATTAATATTTACAAGTTTACAGAGTTCAAATTTTGTTATGAATGTTTCTGCATTTTATAGTAATGTAGAAATATTAACTTGGCGTGATCCAATTCGCTCAACAATCCTCTCCGGCTCATTGAATCTTGCCGGAATAGAATTTGAAAGTAGATTTCATAATAATTCTCTTGATATAATTTTCAATCATTCATTTATTAAACAATTGAGTTGGAAATTGGAGCCAAATGTTTTTCAATCTGGAATTTCATTTTCGGATTATTATAAGGAATTAAAAGCAAAAGACACAAATTTTGCCGCACCTATTTTGGCAGGAGTTGGAAATGATTTGAACAATTTATCCAACCATACCACTAAATTAATTATCAATTACAAAATTATCGAAGATTATTTGCTTCTACATATTGATTCGAGAATTTATTGGGGATTACAAGGAGCAAAAGATGGCTTGGAAATGTTGAGAAACTCATTACCAAATAGTATTGATAGCGCAAAAACAAGCAACTTGATAGATTTGATGGAAAAATATGATACTTATGGAATAGATTTCAGATTGAATGCTTCGTTAAGAGTTAATATTTTGAGCAATTTGAGTTTGTCGATTTTTGCAATGAATATTCTTGATTTAACAAACAATAGAAGATTGAGATATGATACCGGCTCAAAGGAAGAAAAGTATTCTGATAATGGAGATTTGGCGTATCGATTTATGATGAAAAATAGTATGTATGTGGAGCCATTTACATTAGGAGTTAATCTTTCTTTTAAATTAAATTAAGGGC
>JANJUO010000360.1 GCA_024710535.1 bacterium | reverse complement strand
GTTTGAGACCTTTTCGGTTGCCGTGTTCTGCCTGGAGTACTTGCTTAGGTTTTGGTCTTGTACCAGTGATTCGCGGTTTCAGCATCCGCTGACTGGGCGCCTACGATACCTCTTCACGCCGCTAGCGATTGTTGACCTCCTGGCAATATTGCCGGCCCTGTTGATGTGGGCCGGTGTGGACCTGAGGGTCCTGCGCATACTAAGGCTGGTCCGGATGGTTAGGCTTGCAAAGCTCGGACGATACTCCAGAACACTGCAGACAATGGTTGACCTAGTCAGGCATAAGCGGGAAGAGCTGGCTTTGTCACTGATGCTGATGCTCACGATGCTAGTCATCGCCTCCTCACTGATGTACACAGCTGAAAATGCGCAGCAGCCAGAGGCGTTTTCGAGCATCCCGGCCTCAATGTGGTGGGGCATAACAACGCTAACCACTGTAGGGTACGGCGATGTTTACCCGGTTACGGCAGCGGGAAAACTCCTAGCGGCCGCCATCTCAGTGATTGGGATAGGCCTTTTCGCTTTGCCGGCAGGAATTATCGCTTCTGCTTTTATTGAGCTGCAAGGGAAAGCCAAAACCAGCGCACCAAGTGTTTGCCCTCATTGCGGTAAAGCCTTAGACAGGAGTGATGGGCACAACGATTAGCTGTTCGCAGCGCTAGCTCCGCCGGATACCCCTTAGAGATACGGATAAAAACTGTTTAAACCAGCCATTTTATTTGTGGGGCGAAACTATATTGGTTACTCATTAGATATTGAACCCATCTAATAGAGCAAATCCAACTTCGGACGCTCCATTAATTAGTGCAGCTAATTCATGGTCCGGACAAACTTTAACCAAAGAAAGATGAAAATGATTGAGCCAAAGAAACCAGGAACCAGCACAGGACCCGAAGGGGGTATTTATCAGGAAATCGGCCCGAAAGGCAGAGTTACTAAAAATTTCATTGCGGTTGGGGATAATAAGTCACTCCCTCCTACAACGAAACCAGGTAACGCCTGGAAGCCAGTTAAACTTACTCCGGATAGTAAGCGAAAAGGTTAATACGTAATCTGGATAGTAGCCTGGAGGCTAACACAGCCCCCGGGCTATTTTTTTGCTGTTAAATCTAGTTAGTCGGATAAGTAGCTCCGTACCGCCGGGCCTCAGCAACTACTGGTGCGCCTCTCAACGCTAGACCAGCGTTGGCACTTTGGGTCATCTCCGGAACAGTTGCAGCCGCCATATCAGCCCACGGACGAGTTGCTAAAAACGCGTAGTCATCTACCAAAAGTACTAACTTTAATGCAATCAAAAGTGAGCCCGGGCTCGTTTACGGCGCAAGTTTTTAAGCCGTTCAGAACCCTAAAGTGCCAAAGTGTGTCCTGGCTGCGGTCAAGTTCAAGGCCTATATATCGAAAGGTATCGTCTCCCACGGAATTAACAACTCTGCGACTAACCCCGTCCAACCTAACCTCCTCCGATAGTTCTACCCACTTATCAGGCTCAACGCTAATAAACGTGTTTTCATTTATTCGCTCGCCCCAGTGGTGCCAAACCAAGGCTTTCACTATGTAGCGGAATAACTTTCTGTATCTGGCGTCGTCAAACGGGACAGATAAGTGCGAAGGCTGGCCTGACAAAAAGTCGTTATCCGTGTGAACGCATGGCACCCTTATTGAGTCAAGTAGCTTGTTATTTGATAGCCGCCGACAAATTTTACCATATAGCTGCTCATCAGCACTAACGATATAGCGGCCGAACGGCAATATGGCCGTTAGATAATGCTCAAGCTTAGCTTTCTCGTTATTGCATTTCTCACACGCGGGAACTTGTATTAAATTAGTTTTTTCTTGTTCTAAGAAAAACGCCCTAGCGAAAACATGGTCCCCAGTTGTCGCGGGATAATCCCCACAGTAAACGCACGGTTTTCCTTTATATTTCTTACTCATATTTCGCAGCAGTTTTAAATGGCGGGTTTCATCCGCACTCCGAATCCGGTATGTCCGCTATTTAGGAGAACATGTCGAAGGGCACGCGGCGTACGCTTCTTTACAGGCTTTTAAGGTCTCAGGCTTAAAGCCGACGGAAGACCCGCTTGATACACAAAAGGAATACCGCTGGTTCAGATTTGGTTAGGTCAACGTCGGCGATGCCATGCGCATCCTTCCAGTGACACAGTCGTTACTGCAACTATGACCGCTACAAACACTAAGTTTTTCACTCTCCGTTAACCTGAATTTGATTTCATAACGTTTCAAAACGCGAGCGGCTGGTAGATATAGATATCGACGCCTATTGTTGAATGAAGTGATGGCGCCGGAACATAGAGATTCCAAGAGGCACGGGGTCCGCCGCTAGGTCACCATCCCCCAGCCCGCGTAATAAGCCCATCCCTTCGTCTCGTCGTAGGCAGGCAATTTGAAAGAAAACGCGCTATCCAGCGAAACCCCGTACCGCCGGGCCTCGTCCACCAGCTCGGCCAGCGACGGTTGCAGCCATCCGCGCGGAAGGCCCGCAACCCGGGTAACTTTGTTCCCCTTCTCGACGTACGTGGCAGGTTTGCCTTTGGCTTTTTGAAGTTGATAGAACGTGTCCTCCGCTACGTTGTAAGTCCAGTCCTGTTTGGGCTTATCGTCACGCAGCGCGTAATCCGTGTAATACCGCCCAGCCATCCACAGGTTGTCGCAGCCCTTAGCGCCGACGAGCACCCGCATAGGGTAGGCCAAGGACTGCCGGAGGCTCTCGTCGTCAAGCTGCGCCAGCTTGTGCGCCCCGAACCGCAAGGAGGCGTCGATTTTCCCCAGCCCATCCCAGTCAAGCAGCTTGGCCAGGTCCGTCGTCCCGTACGGCGCCGCCTCCGTTTCCAGCCCCGGCTTACTGAACACCAACCCACCGTAGTTCTTGCCGGCAGCAGCCAGCACGGCCTTGCGGTTGTACTGCAGGATGGCCACGTTAGGCAGGGTTTTAGGCTCCAGGCGATGGCGCCCTACTCGCCCACAAGTCTGAACAATAGAAGCACTGCTGGTCGGCTCAATCACCCCGTAGTCGAAATCATGGTCGCGTCCAATTTCCTCGACCGGAGAAGCCACGACGATATAAAGCAGGTCATGAGCCTTGCCGTCATCAAGGTGCCCGCGAATTTCAGGGTCCTCCCAGATTCGCCAGTTGGGGTCACCGCCGGGTTCCTTTGGTTTGCGAGTTAACAGCTCGTCCAGCCGGCGCTCGATGTACGCCCGATGAATCGTGAACAATTGCGAGTGGTACGACGCCACGTGGGCCCCAGGCAGGGCCTTGGCCAGGTGCAGCGCCAAAGGGACGACGCCTTTGATGTTCGCAGCCCGAACCACACCTATCGACAGCCAACGCCCAGTCTTCGGGTCCTGGATACGGTTGTAGCCGTGCAGCTTCAGGGCGCTTTCCTTGACGACCTCGCGCCATCCGGCCATTCCTTTTGCCAGGTCCACTGGAGCCAGAATCGGCACGCGATACGGTTCGTTGCCGCGTTTGACGAAGGTGGAGATGTAGTTTTCGTAAAACTGCGGAAACCAGATAGGCGCTGGGGCTGCGTCGACCGTTTGGGGCGACTCGTTACCAGCCGGTATCGACAGCGCCAGCGTCGCCGTTGCCGCCGCGGCGCTCAATCAGGGGGTGGAGCAGTGCATCCGCCTCGCCCCGGAAC
>JANJUO010000282.1 GCA_024710535.1 bacterium | reverse complement strand
TTTGGATATTTTTCGCGTAAATCCTCACTTGTGAAAAGATTATTCGAAAAGGGGCAAAATTTTACAGAGGAAGAAAAACTACTTTTATTACAAAAACAATTGAATATACTGTCTAATATTAATAATCAATTGATAAGTCTTAATAAAATTGGACAATTAGAAATTAGTTGCACACCAATGTATCATCCAATTTTGCCATTACTTTGCGATACCAGAACTGCTTTGGAATCGATGCCAAATCTCAATATACCAGAGCCTGTGTTCAAATTTCCTCACGATGCACTTGTCCAACTTGAAAAAGGTATGGAATATTATAAATCTATATTCAATGAATCTCCAAATGGTATTTGGCCCTCCGAAGGATCGCTTTCTAATGTGGTTTTGGATATGATGATTGAAAAAAATATTAAGTGGACAGCTTCGGATGAGCAGTTACTGGCAAATAGTTTAGGAAATGACTTTATTCCGACAGAGAAGTTTTTCCCACGAAAATTCCAAAACAGCAATGGAAGTATTGGAATATTTTTTCGTGACCATTTTCTTTCTGATAGAATTGGATTTGTTTATTCTCAATGGAATCCGGAAGATGCCGCAAATGACTTTTGTCATCATTTAAGAAATATTAGAAATGAAATTATCCGTGTGCATGGGGATGAAGCACTAAATTATGCTGCAGTTTCAGTAATTTTGGATGGTGAGAATTGTTGGGAATTTTACAAAGATAATGGAGTCCCTTTCTTAAGAGCATTATATAAAAATTTAACAGATTCCAATGAATTTACAACCGCTACTTGTTCGGAAGCTATCGAAAAAGACAATTTAGATTATCTTAAACCATTGACTTCGATAAAAGCCGGCTCATGGATAAATGCAAATTTCTCGATCTGGATTGGAGATAAAGATGATCATAGAGCTTGGCAAATGCTTACCAAAGCGAGACTTGCACTTGAACAAGCAAAATCTTTATTAACAATTGAAAAATACGAAGAAGCTTTAGAAGAGGCATTAATTGCTGAAGGCAGTGATTGGTTCTGGTGGTATGGACCCGAGCATCAAGCAGATAACAAAGATGAATTTGATATATTGTTCCGTCACCATATAGAAAATATTTATAAAATAATTGGCTATGAAGTTCCCAAAGATGTATATTCGCCGATTTTCGAGCGGAGCTATGTTCCGCAAATGCAAGAGCCAAAATCATACATCAATCCAAATATTAATGGATTATTAAGTGATTGTTCTTTATGGGAAAATGCCGGCATATATAATGCAAAATCATCAATGTCTGCTATGCACCAAATAGGTGAGTTGATAGAAAAAGTACATTTTGGAAGGAATGAATCCAGTTTGTTTTTTAGAATAATTCCCGCCAAAACATTGCAAAATGACGATGTAATAATTTTTGATTTTAATTCTCAAAATCATTTGAAGCTGATATTCAATAAAAATAATGCTAAAATTTATGGAAATCAAACAAACTTAGAAATTTCGTTTAAGGAGTGTATTGATATAAAATTAAATAATATGGATTTCAATAATGAATTTCAGATTAGGTTTATATCTGTATCTGACGGTTCAGAAATTGCATATCCAAGAAATGGCAATTTAAAATTGAAATTGAATTAATATGATAAAAAAATTTTTACAAAAATATTATCATGAAGAGAATAAGCCCGGGCTAACTGCGTTTGAAATTTTCAAATACATAGGACCAGGTTTGTTGGTTACTGTCGGCTTTATTGATCCGGGTAATTGGGCATCGAATGTTGCCGCCGGTTCGCTTTATGGCTATGAATTATTGTGGATGGTAACCTTATCAACAATTATGCTTATTGTATTGCAACATAATGCGGCACATCTTGGAATAGCAAGTGGCTTGTGTTTGTCCGAAGCTGCTACTGCACACCTAAAGCCATCAATTTCCCGTACTGTGCTTAGTTCAGCAATGGTTGCGAGTATTTCTACATCTATGGCAGAAATACTTGGTGGTGCAATTGCTTTGCAAATGCTATTTGGAATTCCGATTAAAATTGGTGCTGTTATGGTAACAGCATTGGTTGTATGGATGTTGGTTACTAATTCATACCAAAAATTAGAAAAGTGGATAATTGGATTTGTTTCGATAATCGGAATTTCGTTTATTATTGAGCTTACTTTGCTTGATGTTGAATGGGGGAGAGCTCTGGTTGGATGGGTAAAACCATCTTTTCCTGATGGTTCGATGATAATAATAATGAGTGTGCTTGGTGCTGTAGTTATGCCACATAATCTTTTCTTGCATAGCGAGGTTATTCAAAGTCGGCAATGGAATTTGCAAGACGAGAAAGTAATCAAGCATCAACTGAAATATGAATTTGCCGATACTTTGATATCAATGTTGATTGGATGGGCTATTAATAGTTCTATGATTTTGGTAGCGGCGGCGGCATTTTTCTCGAATGGTTTTGTAGTAGAAGAATTAGGTCAAGCAGAAAAAATGCTTGAGCCAATCTTGGGTTCTTATGCATCTTTGATATTTGCAATTGCTTTGCTGTGTGCTGGTATTGCTTCATCGGTAACTTCAGGGCTTGCTGGTGGTTCAATTTTTGCAGGTATGTTCAACGAACCGTATGATATTGGCGATAAGCACTCAAAAACCGGTGTTGGCATCACTCTTTTTGCGGCATTGATTGTTATATTTTTTATAAGCGATCCATTTCAAGGATTGATTTATTCGCAAATGTTGCTTTCTATTCAATTGCCAATTACTATATTTCTTCAAATTTACCTTACTTCATCAAAAAAAGTTATGGGTAAATTTGTTAATTCCAAAAGGCATAGTATAGTTTTATGGATAATTGGATTGATTGTTACGGGATTGAATATAATGCTTCTTTATAGTACTTTGTTTTAATAAAATAGGAATTTAATATGTATAGAATAAAATCAAAATTAAATACTAAATCACCTGAATTTAAAGAAAATATTGAGAATTCTAAAAAAATCATCAATGAACTTGCTGAAAATTTGGAAACTGTAAAAAAAGGTGGTCCCGAAAGTGCAAGAAGCAAACATATCGAGCGGGGTAAATTACTTGTTAGGGATAGAATTCAAACATTGATAGATCCACATTCACCATTTTTGGAAATCAATGCCTTTGCCGCATATAATATGTATGATAATTCTGCTCCTTCAGCCGGTATGGTTTCTGGAATAGGAAAAATCAATGGCAGAGATTGTATGATTGTTGCAAATGACGCTACTGTTAAGGGCGGAACTTACTTTCCAATGACAATCAAAAAGCATATTCGTGCCCAGCAAGTTGCTCTGGAAAATAATCTTCCTTGTATATATTTGGTTGATTCAGGAGGCATTTTTCTACCATATCAATCGGAAACTTTTGCAGATAAAGATCATTTCGGAAATATTTTTTATAATCAGGCACAAATGAGCAAGCATGGAATTCCGCAAATTGCTTGCGTAATGGGATCTTGTACTGCCGGTGGTGCTTATGTGCCGGCAATGAGTGACGAAACAGTTATGGTGAGAAATCAAGCAACAATTTTTATTGGCGGACCTCCACTTGTTAAAGCCGCAACAGGCGAAATCGTTACAGATGAAGAACTTGGCGGAGCAGATGTTCATTGTAAGATTTCCGGAGTTTCAGATCATTATGCTCAAAATGATGCACATGCTTTAGAAATTGTTCGCAATATTGTCCAAAATTTTGGTGTTCGTAGCAAATTCGACATTGGCAGAGAAGAATCCGAAGATCCATATTATGATACAAATGAGTTATTAGGAATTTTGCCAAAAAATATTCGTCAACCATTTGATATGCTAGAAGTTATTGCAAGAATTGTTGATGGCAGTCGTTTCCAGCCTTATAAAGCTGAATATGGAAAGACATTAATCACCGGATTTGCAAGAATATATGGTTATCCTGTTGGAATAATTGCAAATAATGGAGTATTATTTTCTGAATCAAGTTTGAAAGGGGCACAGTTTATTGAACTTTGCTCTATGAGAAAAATTCCGATTGTATTTCTTCAAAACATAACCGGCTTTATAGTTGGAAAAAAATACGAGCATAACGGCATTGCAAAAGATGGTGCCAAAATTGTTCATGCTGTTGCAAATGCTCAAGTACCAAAATTTACAGTAATAGTAGGCGGTTCTTATGGTGCAGGAAATTATGCAATGTGTGGTAGGGGATATCATCCTCGTTTGCTATTTATGTTTCCACATGGAAAAATTTCTGTTATGGGAGGCGAACAAGCGGCAAATGTTTTATCTACGGTAAAGATAAATCAATTAAAAAATAGTGGCATGGAGTTGTCCGAAGAGCAAATTCGAAAGATTCAGGAGCCAATTCTAACAAAATACGAAGAAGAAGCAAGTCCATATTACAGTTCTGCAAGATTATGGGACGATGGAATTATCGATCCGCTTGATACACGTAAAGTACTTGGATTAGGAATATCAATGTCTTTGAATAAGCCAATAGAAGATGCAAAATTTGGTATTTTTAGGATGTAAAAATTAAAAAACCATAAAAATAAAAAAGTGCTGAAAAAATTTCAGCACTTTTTTTGTACCGGAGGAGGGAGTTGAACCCCCGACACCCAGATTATGATTCTGGTGCTCTAACCTACTGAGCTACTCCGGCAAAATTCTTGCAATTCAAAATTACAAGAACTCAAAATTAATAAATTTTCAAATATCTACCAAATAAAATTATTGATTTTCTAATAATTTTTTTAATTCATCTCTTAATCTGGCAGCTTTTTCGTAATCTTCGTCATTAATTGCTCTATCTAATTCCAATTGTAAAAGTTCAACTTTGGATTTAGGCTTGGTTTCTCCGGTAGAAGTTTTTTTCTGATAGCCGAAATCACCTTCTTTTCCATCAGGATCACCTTGTTGGTAAACTGCAGTTGCTTCAAGAATATCTAATGCAACAAAAACAGGAGCATTGCATCTGATTGCAATTGCGATTGCATCACTTGGACGGCAATCAATTTCGGCACCATGAGTATCAAAAACGAGTTTAGCAAAAAAAGTACCTTCTACCAATTCATTAATCCAAACTTCAGATAAATTCATTCCCGAAGTATCCATGATTGACTTAATCAGATCATGAGTCATGGGTCTTGGAGGAGTAACTCCCTCCATTTCAAGGGCAATTGCCTGCGCTTCGAATGCTCCAATAATAATTGGCATTCTTCGCTCACCATCAACTTCTTTCATTATCAAAGCATAAGCATTGTTGCTTGCGGGTGAGGCGCTAAGTCCAAGAACCATTAATTGTATTTTATCCATTTAATTGCCTTTACTCTTTTAAAATAAATTATTTAGTTTCTTCAGGCAACTTAATTACAGTGCCATCTGAATATTCAATTGTTGATGGTGTCCATAATGCATGAAGATTTTTTGAAATTCTCATAATGGAATCTCTAACATTTGCATTATCATGTCTGAATGGATAAGCAAATTTTTTGGTTTCTTTTGGTTTGATAGTTTGATCTTTTAATAAATCAGCTGTATTTAAATTATATAATTTTATAACTGCTTGATTTAATGGATTCCTAAATTGCAAAGAGCCGGCAATATTTCTAATTTCTTTATCAGATGTATTTGTCATTTCATAAACGATAATATCCATTGGTTCTTGAGCATCATCTTTTGGAATCAATCCGATATATTTAAATTGATGATTTTGTAAAATTTCAAATCTTGCTAAACTGCTTGATAGATTTGTCATAGAATTATTTCTCATTAACTCTCTTTCTTTATCCATAATTTGAGCAATTGTTTTACCAATAACAGTATCTTTATTGATTACCATTCTTGCAAGTGATGTAGCAAATAAATCAATCTCTTCTCTCGAAAAAGTTTTATCGGAGCTGATTTTGCCAGTTAATTTAGAAATATTATCTTTTGTGATAACTTCATCTAATATCGGTGATTTTTTTTCAGTTTGACAACCGATAAAAATAATTGCAATTGCAACTGAGAATAAAAGAATTTTTACAAAATTCATAAAAATTAATCCTAAAAAAAATAAAAATATTGTTTAAAATAATCAAGCAAAAATACGAATATTTCTTGTATTACAGAATAAATTTTTTTAAGGTGATAATCTATCTATCTGCCAAGAGGAATCAGATTTGGTAAATCTAATTCTATCATGAAGCCGACTTTCTCGACCTTGCCAAAATTCAAAATATTCAGGAATCATTCTATAACCACCCCAAAATTCAGGGAGTGGAACGTGCATAGGATATTTGATCATTAAAGATGCCACCTTTCTTAGAAGAGTGAATCGGCTATGCAATACGGTACTTTGCTTTGAAGCCCAAGCACCAATTTTGCTTGTATATGGACGGGTTTGAAAATATTTATCAGATTCTTCATAAGTTAATTTTTCAATCTTGCCTTCAATTCTGATTTGTCGCTCCAAAACATCCCAAAAAAATAGCATTGACGCATTAGGATTCGATTCTATTTCATTGCCTTTTCTGCTGTTGTAATTTGTATAGAAAATTGGACCTTGTTCATCGATTCCTTTCAAAAGCAATACTCTTGACGATGGCTTATTATCTGAATTTACGGTTGACAATACAAAAGCAGTTGGCTCGAGCATTTCGCTTTTTATTGCATTATCCAGCCATAATTTCATTTGTTCTAATGGATTAGAATTCACTGAATTATTGTCGAGTTTGCTTTTTTTATAATCTGTTCTTATATCTTGAAGATTTTTCATTATTTTTTAAAATAAAATTTTATTAAAAACAGTCATTAAGACGTTTGAGTTGGTATAAGATTACGGATTTAATAATGAATTATCAAAAATTGACTTTGAAATCACAAGAAGCATTCCAAAATGCTCAAGAAATTGCATTGAATTATAATAATCAATCTCTTGAACCAATTCATTTGCTTGCCGCTTTGGTTCAAGATCAAAATTCTATGGTATGCGACATCTTGGATAAACTTGGAGCAAATACCAAATACCTAAAAATTTCAATAAATGAATCTTTACAAAAATTACCCAAAGTTGCCGGTGCGGATTCAGGAAATATTTTTATTTCAAACCAATTAGGGGAAGTACTTAATTTAGCACTAAAAGAAGCTGATGCAATGGGCGATAAATATGCAAGCATAGAGCATCTTTTGATTGGATTAACTACGGTGAAATCTTCAGCATCTCAATTACTTTCGGCGCAAGGAGCAAGTAAATCAGAAATTTTGAAAGTGATCAAGTCCATTCGAGGTGACAATAAAATAAATGATCAAAATGCTGAAGATAAATTCCAAGCATTGAAAAAATACGGAATTGTCCTGACCGATTTGGCAATAGCCGGCAAGTTGGATCCTGTTATCGGAAGGCAAGACGAAATTCGAAGAGTTCTACAAGTTCTCTCGCGTAGAACCAAAAATAATCCTGTTTTGATTGGAGAGCCGGGTGTTGGGAAAACAGCTGTAGTTGAGGGAATTGCTCAACGAATTATAAATGGAGATGTACCTGATTCTTTGAAGTCAAAGCAGATAATTGTGCTTGATATGGGTTCTTTGGTTGCTGGAACAAGTTTTCGAGGTCAATTCGAAGAGCGTCTCAAAGCAATAATAAAGGAAGTTTCGGATTCCAACGGCGAAATAATTCTTTTTATTGATGAAATTCATACTTTAATTGGTGCAGGAGCCACAAGCGGTGCAATGGATGCGGCAAATATCTTGAAGCCAGCTTTGGCAAGGGGCGAATTACATTGCATTGGAGCCACAACCATTGATGAATACAGGAAACATATTGAAAAAGATGCGGCTTTGGAACGTCGTTTCCAAAAAGTTGTGATCGATGAACCTAATGTGGAAGACACAATTTCAATTTTGCGTGGTCTAAAAGAAAAATATGAAATTCATCACGGTGTTAGAATTACCGATGGAGCAATTATATCTGCGGCTGAATTATCACACCGATATGTTTCTGATAGATTTTTGCCCGATAAAGCAATTGATTTGATTGACGAAGCGGCAAGTAAATTGAGAATTGAAATAGATTCAATGCCTGAAGAATTAGATACAATTGAGAGAAAAATTCGCCAATTAGAAATTGAAAAACAGGCATTAATTAGAGAATTAAAATTAGGATGAATTTAAAAAAATTTACTCTAATTTAATTGGAATTAGAGTAAATTTTCTAATTTATATTCTTTTGGCAATATGATTTTAATTTTTGTACCTTTATTTATAGAAGAAGTTATTTCAAGTTTACCTTGGTGCTTTTCTACAAATTCGTTGCATAAAACAAGCCCCATTCCTGTTCCTTTTTCGCCTAAAGTGCCATGAGTAGATACATTTTCATCAATTCGGAATAATTTATCAATCTTTGATGGATCGATCCCAACTCCATTATCTTCGACAATAATGATGTTTTTTTCAGTTGTTGATTCAAAATCAACAATAACTCTGCCACCCGAATTTGTGAATTTGATTGCATTTGAAATTAAATTTCGTAATACAGTATGTATTAGAAAAATATCAGAATTAATGATTGTTCCAGTCTTTATTTTTGATTCAAGAGTTATGTTTTTTTGCTTTGCGGTATCATTCAAAAAATAAATGATTTTATCAATAAGATAATAAATGTCATTTTGGCTTGGGTCGAATTTTATTCTATCTTGCTGGATTCGGGTCCAACTCAACAAATCTTCAAGCATATCATAAACTGTTTGGGCAGAATTACTTAATTCGGTAATCAATTCTTTTAATTCTTCTGTTGTGAAATCGTCAAAAATGTTTTCTGCTAAATTTAATGAATTCTTGAAAGCACCTATAGGATTTTTTAAATCGTGTGAAATTATAGCAAAAAATTTGTCTTTTGTTTTGTTTAATTCTAATAATTTTTCTCTTTGTTCGGTGATAAGAAGATTTTTTTCTTCAAGAACCATATTTGCTTTTTTGATATTTCTACTTCTTAAAACCAAAAAAATTGTTGTAGTTATTAATAATATAGTTATAATAGTAAAAATTAGCATTTGATAAAATAGTAATTTTTCATCTCGCTCTTTCAGTTCTAAATCCTTCTCTTCTTTGATTTTATATTCAGCATTTAGCATTTTAGTTTGAACCATGCTATTGAAAATTACATAATAATCAGAATACTGAATTTTAATGAAATGCATTGCAGAATCCAAATTCCCAAGTAAATGATAAGTCTCAGCAAGCAGTTTGGCGCTAAATTGAGAGTATTGAGATGAGTTGTATGATTTGCCAAGATAGTATGCTTCATACCCATATTCAAGTGCTTTTTGATAATTTTTTCTTTGTTTTTCGATATTTCCTAAATGTGTCAAAATCATCGGTATATCAACTTTTAAATCATTTTTTTCTGCAAATTCTTTTGCTAAAAATAAATATTTTTGAGATGAATCTAATTGGCTCAAGTGAGCAAAAGTAGCTCCATAAATATTCAAATTGGATACTATCAAATCACTCCAATTGCTGTCAACTGCGATTTTTTGTGATAAATGGAAATATTTTTTAATTGAATCGAAATAAAGAACATAATTACTATCTTGATACATCAATTCAAAATAAACTGCGGCAAATCTGTTGTTGGTTCTACTCATTCCGTATTGCGAATTGATTTTCGTGAAAAGCAATGAGGCTTTATTTAAGTTATGTATTGCAAATTGATAGTTAAGAGCACCACGGAAAGTTTCTCCTAGAAATCTATAAGTTTCTGCAATTTCGTAATCTTTTTTTAGCTCGATATAAATGTTTGATGCATTTAATAGTTTATTTATTGCCTTTTCATAATCATCAAAATACTTCCAATATCTTCCAAACTGATAATAACAATCTGCAATTAAATATTTATTTTCTAATGATTTGGCAATTTGGTAAGCAGAGTCAATTAAGATTTTGGAATTCCCATCAAACTTTTCCAATTTTAGATCAGCAAGTTTAAGTAGCAATTTCACCCTATTTTCGGGTGATATTTGCTTCTTTAATTCAATTTTAATACTATCTTCAGTATGATTTTGACCCAGCAAAATATTACTTGATAATAGCAATAGAAAAATATATAAGTATTTCATAAATTATTGCAAAACTCAATTCTAATCAATAACAAATTTAATCAAAGTTTTTTTAATTTAATTATAATTTTACAATTATTATTAAAATATTTAGTAAATTACAGTTTATTGGTAATTATTTTTGAAAAAATATGAAAAAAATAAATTTAAATATTTTTATAGCATTATTTCTTCTTTATAACACATATTTTTGTTTTGCTGAATTGAACACTTATAGAGTATTTTTCGTTGACAAAGGAATTGTTAATGACAGTATTTATAATTCATTGAAAATGAATATGTTGCCGGAAGTATTAGCAAGACGTTCTAAAGTATTAAATGAAGATAAATTAGTCTCTTTTCGTGATGTGGAAGTTAATAATTTATACTTGGAAAAATTAAAGCCACTTGTTGAAGAGATAAAAGTTGTATCCAAATGGATGAATTACTGCGTTATTTTATGTGAAGATGATAATATTGATGAAATAGAAGATTTTGAATTTGTGAAATTCATTCAAAAGACAAGAGAATTAATGACTGTAAATAATTTTGATTTGGATTTTGCAATTAAGGAATTATCTGCGTATCAAATGATGAGTGCTTTTGAAAGTGATTCTACTTATGTTTATGGGAAATCATCAATGCAAAATAATGTTCTAAATATTGATAAAGTACATAGTCTTGGAATTAACGGTGATGGCATAAAAATTGGATTTATTGATTCCGGATATAAATATAAAGAGCATCAAGCATTGAAAAATGCGAAAGTGATTGCTGAGTATGACTTTATTCAAAATGATACAAATACTTCAAATGAAAAATTTGATGTCTGGAATCAGCATGTTCATGGAACATCAGTTTTATCTACTGTTGCTGGTTTTTTGCCGGGAACTTTTGTTGGTATATCGCCAAATTCGGAGTTTTATTTAACAAAAACCGAATCTTTGGAATTTGAACGTCATATCGAAGAAGATAGATTTGGTGCCGCTGTTGAATGGCTTGAATCCAAAGGAGTTGATATAATTAATGCATCGCTTGGATACGAAACTTTTGATACATTAGAAGTGAGTTATACCAAAGATCTATTTGATGGAAATACAGCAATTTCTTCAAGATATGCTAATTTAGCCGCGGAATTAGGAGTAGTTTTTGTTTTTGCTAATGTCAATAAAGGACCAGCCCCAAAAACTGCGTATGCTCCTGCTGATGCTGATAGTGTTATTGCTGTTGGTGCTTTATATCCAGACGGTAAAACAGTTGCAGAATTCAGTTCTCGAGGTCCAAATGCAAAAGATATGATGAAACCTGATGTGGCAACTATTGGTTCGGGAGTTACTGTTGTTGCGCCATATACCGATACAACCTATATTGTTTCGGGTGGAACTTCATTTGCGTCTCCGATAATTGCTGGATCGGCTGCATTGATAATGTCAGTATTTCCTGAAATAAAACCATATCAACTTAAGCAAATATTATATCGAAATTCAAATAATAACGAATCGCCAAATAATGATGTTGGTAGGGGAGTTCCAGATATTTATAAAGCATTAACTGATTTTGACATATTGATTGCACCAATATTTACTCAATTATCATTCGATTTTCTGCGAGTGTATTCAAATATTATATTCAAGGGCAATAATATTTCTGCAAAATTATATCTGAAATTTGATGATTTATATGGATTTAAGGAATTTCAAATGGTAAATATCCAAGACAATCTCTTTGTTGCAGATATTGGTTTGGAGAATTTTAAGTCTAAATCTGCAATTGGATATATTGTTGCCCAAAGTTCTTCGCATAAAAGAAGAATGCCATTTTATGAGAATAAATATATTGAAATTCATAAAGATTCCACCATCAAAAGATTCAATATTGATGCTGAAGAATTGCCAATATCGTTGAAAAGTAAGGATAATATTGTTGTTTATCCAAGTATTTTATCAAATAAAAATGGGCATTTATCAATTAATTGCGGATTTTACAATAGTGGAAATACTGAATTGAAAATTTTCAATTCAATTGGTAACCAAATTTATCAAAAAAGTTTCGATTATGAACCAGAAGGAATCAAAAATGTATCAATTGATGTAAGTTCTTTATCTATTGGAATTTATCATATATTCTGTTTTAGAAACAACGAAATACTAAAATCAAAATTTATAATTATTGATTAATTTTTTAATATTAATAATTTTTTTCTTGTTTATAAAATCAAAACATCGTAATTTTGTATTCCCTTTGGGGACGAACACTAAAAATGACTGAAAAATCAAGGGGGCCCATAGCTCAGTTGGTAGAGCGCTTGAATGGCATTCAAGAGGTCAGGAGTTCGACTCTCCTTGGGTCCACGTAAGTAGGAGCTGTAGCTCAGTTTGGTTAGAGCGTCTGCCTGTCACGCAGAAGGCCGCGAGTTCGAGTCTCGTCAGCTCCGCAATCCCTATTAGGGCAAAAATTCGATACTGTAGTATCAATGTGTTCTTTTAAAATATGGAGCTGTAGCTCAGTTTGGTTAGAGCGTCTGCCTGTCACGCAGAAGGCCGCGAGTTCGAGTCTCGTCAGCTCCGCATTTTATTTTAAGCCCAATTTCATTGGGCTTTTTTTTTGTAGAATATAGATTAATTTGAACAAATAACTTACAATTGTATTTATTTGAATAAAAGATAGATAAGTTATTTAGAATCAATTATATAAGAGAAAAGGTACGTTTGAAATTATCGTTATTAATAGTATTTATTTATATATATTAATCCATTTTTTTTGTTTTGTGGATAACTAATCTTTGTATAATAAATATTTATCTTTAATTTTGCTTTTCCATAGAAAAAAATTATTAAGATTATTAATTTTAAAATTT
>JANJUO010000246.1 GCA_024710535.1 bacterium | reverse complement strand
TAATTTTAGTATTTTTGTAAGTCGATTATTATTGATTTATGGTTAGGTGCATTTTGCATTCTGAAAAGTATGACATAAGTTCAGCTGTTTATTCCACTTCGGATGTTGAATTAATGGAAAAAAAATCTAAGGTGAAGCCATTGATTAGTTTGGTGATACCAGTATATATGGAAGAGAAGATTCTTGAGAGCAATCTCGTTAATTATACAAAGGAATTACGCGAACGCTATTCGTTTGAAGTGATTGTTTCTGATGGTGGCAGTAGCGATCGAACTGTTGAAATTGCAAGAAAATATGCCGATAAAATTGTTGTTCATAATAAAAAAACAAGGCAAACTATTGCCGAAGGAAGAAATCGTGGTGCCGATGTTGCAAGTGGTGATGTGATTGTATTCTTGAATGGAGATACTTTTCCAGCATATATCGAAGAATTTTTTGATGTAATTTTTAGATTTGCAAAGAAAAATGTTGAATATAAAAAATATTCTGCTTTGGCTTGTTACGTTTCGTCTTTGCCTGAAGAAGAACTCCTCAAAGATAAAATATTTTATACACTACACAACTCTTATGTTCATTTTTTGAATTTGATTGGTTTGGGAATGGGGCGTGGCGAGTGCCAAGTGGTACGAAGCGAAGATTTCAAAAAAATTAACGGATTCAGAGATTCAATCGTTGCCGGAGAGGATTTTGATTTATATAATAGATTAGCAAAAATCGGAAAAATTAAATTTGAACGAAAATTACATGTTTTGGAATCTCCAAGAAGATTCAGAAAATACGGTTATATGAAAACAATCTTTTTTTGGACACTCAACTCACTTTCTGTAATGTTTTTAGGAAAATCTTATTCAAAAGAATGGGAAGCAATTAGATAATTCGGAATCAAAATGAATCATTCAATAGGTGTATGCCTTGGTGCATCAACTGTTTCATTAGTTAAAATAAATGCTTTTGATAATAAAATCGAAAATGTTGTGGTGCGCGCTCATAATGGCGACCCAAAATCGGTTTTTATCGAACTATTGAATCAATTCGATTTGAAAGAATGTTCCGTTGTTGTAACCGGCAGAAAATTTAGACATTTAACAGCATTTACAAATATTTCCGAACCAACTGCAACCGAGTTTGCATTGAGCTTTTTGAATCATGATAATTTCAAATATGATGCAGTTGCTTCATTGGGTGGCGAAACTTTTTTACTTTATTTGCTTGATAAAAGCGGAAAAATATCTGATGTAGTTTCCAAAAATCAATGTGCTTCAGGTACAGGCGAATTTTATCTTCAGCAAATTAAAAGAATGGATTTGGATTTATCAAGTTCATTGAAAATTGCAGAAGATGCAAATCCATTCAAAGTTACTGGCAGATGCTCAGTATTTTGCAAATCTGATTGCACTCACGCATTAAACAAAGGCGTTCCCAAAGCGGAAGTTACAGCCGGTTTATCCTCAATGATTGCAGATAAAATTGATGAATTGCTCAGTAAAAATGTAAGAGGAAAGGCTCTTTTGATTGGTGGAGTTACTCAGAATTCAATTGTTTTGAATTATCTTAAAAATAAATTCCCAAATTTTGAAGTTTCTGATTATGCTACGCATTTCGAAGCACTTGGTGCGGCAATTTTTGGAATGGAAGTTGGAGCAAAACATTTAACTTCTGTTGAGCAAGCATTAATTACTTCCGAATCATCATTCAATTTCCACAAACCACTTTCGGAATTCAAGGATAAAGTTGTTTTTAAATCTTTAGAAAGAAGAAAAGCAATTGAAAATGAAAAATGTATTTTGGGATTAGACGTTGGCTCAACAACTACAAAAGCAGTTGTTATAAGTTTGGAAAACAAGGAACTACTTGCTTCATCATATATTTATACAAATGGCGACCCAATTCGTGCCGCAAGAGATTGCTATAATAATTTAATTGAACAATTACCAGAAAATATCAAAATAGTTGGTTTGGGAACAACTGGCTCCGGAAGGCAAATTGCTGGAATTCATTCATTAACTGAAGCAGTTGTAAATGAAATAATTGCTCACGCAACAGCGGCTGTTTACTTCGATGCAGAAGTTGATACTATTTTCGAAATAGGCGGTCAAGATGCAAAATATACTTATATTGTCAATAAAGTACCGGCTGATTATGCAATGAATGAAGCATGCTCTGCCGGAACTGGCTCTTTTATCGAAGAATCTGCTTGGGAATCGCTGAGAATTAAAGTGAATGAAATTGAAGCAATTGCAATGAATTCCAAAAATCCGCCGAACTTTAGCGACCAATGTGCCGCTTTTATTGGTTCGGATATAAAAACAGCATTGCAAGAAGGTTTGAGCAAAGAAGATATTACAGCCGGCTTGGTTTATTCGATTTGTATGAATTACGTGAATCGAGTGAAAGGAAATCGCACTGTTGGCAAGAAAATTTTCATGCAAGGTGGAGTTTGCTATAATAAAGCAATTCCAATTGCGATGGCGGCTTTAACTGGAATTGATATAATTGTTCCTCCTGAACCAGGTTTGATGGGTGCTTATGGCGTTGCTCTTCGGGTAATTGAAATGCTTGATTCTGGAATGATTCATGAAGATGAATTTGATTTATTTACATTAGCCGGAAGAGAAGTCAAGTACAAAAAGCCCTTTACATGCTTGGGCGGAAGCGAAGAATGTGATAGAAAATGCTCAATTAATATTATTGAAATCGAAAATAAGAAATTTACTTTTGGTGGAGCATGTAATAAATATTACAATTTGAAAAATCAAGCAAAGTTTCCAACAGATAAATATGATTTTGTTAAAAGAAGACATTTTCTTACTTTTAATGAATTTGCTCCTGAATATAAAATTGCAAATGAAGCAAAAACTATTGGTATAAATGCTTCTTTTCATACATTCACACTGTATCCTCTATATTATAAT
>JANJUO010000221.1 GCA_024710535.1 bacterium | reverse complement strand
TCCGGAAGTTTCAAAGTTTGCAATTTTCCAAAAGTTTCTTTGCATTAATTTTGATTTCCGTTCAATTTCTGCTTATTGCACAACCGAACGAAATTTCTGAATCAGAGTTGTTTGAATTTAATTCAAATGCGGCTGTAGTTAAATATGCAACTCTAAATGAAATTAATCTTGCAGATGAGAATGACGTGCAGTTTGAGGAAGGTTTATCATCTCACTATGGCAGAAAATTTCATAACAGAAAAACGGCAAATGGCGAGCGTTACAAAAAAGACGAATATTCAGCGGCTCATCGCACATTGCCTTTTGGTACGATTGTGAAAGTTACGAATCTAAGCAATAACAAATCTACATTGGTTAGAGTCAATGACAGGGGACCTTTTATAAGGAAAAGAATTATCGACTTATCATATAAGTCGGCGGAATATATCAACGGGACAGGTTTGGCAAAGGTGAAATCAGAGTACTTGATGCCCGGTATGGTTAGTTTACCGGATGATAATAACTATTATTTTGGATATTCAATCAAAGAAAAACCCGTAATATTGCCCGAACATTCTTTTATAATCATTGATTCCACAAACAGTTTCAACGAAGCTGTAATAAAATATGAAAACAATTTGCATTTAGATTCAGAACAAAGCAGAACATTCATACTTGTCGAAGCGAACAAGGTTTGTGGTAAACAAACGGAACAATCAGAATTTTTCTACTTTATAGGATATTTCGATGGAAAAATCTATAAGAAAAAGTCAAGAATTGTTGCCGAAAAAGTTAAATAATACTTTACCACAAGTTTTTTTCTGTCTGAGGTTATTTCATTAAACGAAATAACCTCTTTTTTTTTATTTATTGATAATAATTTCTTAATTTTAAAGTTGATATTAATACAAATTTTTAAAAGTAATTTGATTATAATTTTTAAAGAATAATCGGAGAATAATTAGAATGAAAAGAATTTTGTTTTTTGCAATTTTTACTCTTGCAATAGCATTGCTTGTTAATGCATGCGGCTCGAGAGCAATGAATACCGCAAAATTAGCTTATCAAAAAGGTGAATTTGATAAAGCAATGGAAAGTTTGAATCAAGAGCTTGCACTCAATCCCAAAAATGGTGAAGCATGGAATATGCTGATCGACATTTATATGAAAAAAGAAGACCTTCCAAATGCCGCCAAAGCGTGCATGAAAGCTCAAGAAAACGTTGTTGATCCAAAGTTTGTAAAAGAGCCAGCCGCAAAGCTTTACGGAATTTGGCTTGATGCATTCAACAAAGGTGTAAATAATTTGAATGAATTTATCAAAACCAAGCAAGAATCTAATTTCCAACAAGCACTTAAATATTTTAATTTAGGTATTGAAATCAGACCGGAAATTCTACAATTCCATAGTTATAAAGCCGCACTTTATGAAGTGAAAGGCGATAAAAGTGGTGTGGAATCAGCATATAATGATTTCTTTAAACAACTTGAAAAATTTGCTGATTTTGCAAAAAAATCAGGTATTGCTCTTGATACAAAAGAATCAGACGCAAAAGCAAAATTAGGTGCCCCTCTTGAAAAACAAAAATTACCTTCTGGAAAAGATACTATTTTTGCAGAATCATATAATTTTGATGGAAAAGAAGTTAGCGTATTTTATCAGGATATTAAGAAAACAGGTACAAATATTGTTATCGGATGGAAGCCAGAAATTCCAAAAACATGGGATCCAAGAGAAAAGTTTCAATTCCTTGATTTGGAAATCAATCCTTTAGGTAATCTTGCTCAAGCCGCATACGAAAAGAAAGATTATGATAATGCATTAAAGTATTTGAAAATGTTCCAAATTTTCGATCCAAGTAATAGCGATAACACTGCCGCGATATTCAAAATTTACCAAGATGCCGGTAGATTAGATGAAGCAAAAGCCGCATTGGAAGAACTTATCAAAAAAGACCCCAAAAATGCTTCTGCTTGGACTCAATATGGTGATATTTATTCTGTAGCAAAATTCCCGGACAATACACCAAATGCAGAAATTCTAAAAAGTTATGATAAGGCGATCGAAAAGTATGAAAAAGCATTACAAGCCGATCCAAATTATGGATATGCTCTTAGGAATATTGCGTCCGTTTACAAAAATAAAGCCGTTTTGCTCCAGAAAGAACAAATCAGTATGATTGAATCCAATCCAAAATATAAAGAAGATTTGGAAGCATATTTCCCATTCTTGAGAAAATCTGCTGAATACTTCGAAAAAGCATCAAAGACAAATGAATTTAGAGATGATTTTCAAGTTTATGGCGAATTAGCAAATATTTATTCAGTTCTTGACGAGTCGGCGAAATTGAAATCTGCAATGAGCAATCTTGAATCTTTCCGAGAAGGCTTGAGAAATGAATCAAGACAAAAAAGAGAGCAGTACTTGTTGATTTTGCTTAAATTATACGGCAACTTGAAAGAAACCACCAAGTTTAATGACGTAGAAAAAGAATTAAACAATTTATAATTTATTTAAATAAGGATATTATGGCAGACAATAGAGAAAATCAACCTCAACAAATCAATATCGAACTTGGTGAGAAAGAAGCAGAAGGTATTTATTCCAATTTGGCAATTATTTCGCATTCACCAGCCGAATTTATTGTTGATTTCACGAGATTGCTTCCCGGCGTTCCAAAAGCAAAAGTTCATGCAAGAATTATTCTAACACCTCAGCATGCCAAAATGCTTATGCGTGCTTTGAACGATAATATTTTGAGATACGAAGCAAATCATGGAGAAATAAAGATTGATGGACCAAACAATATGAATCAATTTCCCGGATTTAACGGTGGTGCTCATTCAATAAATTAATAAATGCTGATGCAAAAATTAATAAATAAATATTTACCTGCAATAATTGCAAATTTGCTTGTTATTGCAGGTTTTTATTTCTTATATAGCCAAATACTACAAATTAATAATGGCAAATTTGTTTATGTTTTGGATGACTCTTATATACATCTTGCAATTGCAAAAAACTGGGCTTTGTATGACGTATTTGGAATCACTAAGCATTCATTTACTTCTTCATCCTCTTCTCCATTATGGAGTTTGCTGCTTTATATTATTTTTAAAATTAGTTCAGTTAATGAATTTATTCCGTTAATATTGAATATTATTTTTGTTTGCTTCTCTGTTTTTCTATCGAATAGTTTTCTTTATCAAAATATTAAAAATCAATGGATTAGATTGTCAATTTTGATAATTTTACTTGTGTTTTCAGCAATTATTCCTGTTGCTTTTACTGGTTTGGAGCATTCATTACATTTAACATTATTTTTATTATATTTATTTGCACTTAAGAATTATTTTTTGAATGATAATTTCAAGAATATCGTACACTTAAGTATTATTTCTATGCTTGTGGTTTCTTCAAGATATGAATCAATATTTTTAATTTTCATTGTGTTTCTATATTTTGCTTTTACCAAAAGAAAATTAATTGCGGTTATACCATTTGCTTTTTCATTGATTGGACCAACTATTTTAGGCATTATTTCTTTAGCGAATCATTGGAGTTTTTTGCCGAGTTCGCTTTTATTAAAAGGTAATTATCAATTCACTGGAATTGAGAGTTTATTTAAGGTGTATATTTATAGGATAATTCTCAAATTTGCAGAAAATTCTGATGTATTATCTGTTGTTTTGATGCTTGGAATTTCATTGTTTTTGTTATTGCGCACTATAAAAAATAGAGAGACCAAAATTATTACTTTTCTTGTTTTATTATCAATTCTTCTACATCTACAATTTGCTCAAACCGGTTGGTTTTTCAGATATGAATTGTATTTTATATTTATTGGATTAATTATCATATTTGATAATTTTGCAAAAATTATTAATGATAATGATTTAGAATTTGATTTCAAACAAAAAATATTGATATTTTTCATTGCAATAATATTATTTTCGCCACTATTAAATAGAGGTTT
>JANJUO010000191.1 GCA_024710535.1 bacterium | reverse complement strand
AACGAAACATCGGATGTCTTAAATCCCTCGATTGCTCATTTCGATATGAAGCTAAAGCTTCTACGGTTATTGAGCTTGCGATGCACTGAGTTTATCGAAGTGTCGAAATACAATGAGCGGTTTGTACCGTTGACTGAGTAGCACGAAGTGTGTATCGAAGGCAACATTTGCTCATTTCGATATGAAGCTACGCATCACTCAATGAGCGGTTTGTACCGTTGACTGAGTAGGACGTAGTGCGTATCGAAGGCAACTTTCTGCTCATTTCGATACGATGCTAAAGCTTCTACTCAATGAGCGGTTCTTACCGTTGACTGAGTAGCACGAAGTGCGTATCGAAGGCAACTTTCTGCTCATTTCGATACGAAGCAAAAGCTTCTACTCAATGAGCGTTTCAATTCGTTCGTTGAGTAGCACGAAGTGCATATCGAAACGAACGAATACAATGAGCAGTTCGATGCCGTTGACTGAGTAGCACGAAGTGCGTATCGAAGGCAACATTTGCTCATTTCGATATGATGCTAAAGCTTCTACTCAATGAGCATACTAAACAAAAAACCGTCCCTCGTCCCATTTTCGTCCCTCGTCCCTTATTATGAAAGAAACATCGGATGTCTTTAATCCTTCATTTGCTCATTTCGATATGAAGCTAAAGCTTCTACTCAATGAGCATTCTAAACAAAAAACCGTCCCTCGTCCCATTTTCGTCCCACGTCCCTTCTTATGAAAAAAACATCGGATGTCTTAATTCCGGCTGTTTATTTGAAAGAGAAGTTTTGAATAGTTGCGTTTATACATAAAAAAAACTGTTGCAAAACTTCATCATTATGATACTTTTTAGTTTTGCAACAGTTTAACGGATTTACTTACTTATTTTTTGCCTTTGCCGCGATTCATTTTGTTTGCGCTTCCTGTGCCGTCAAGTTTTGGTTGAGGATTGCCAACATTATCACATACGCCATCACCATCTGCGTCAACAAAATTTGTTTTTTTGCCATTGCCTGTGCCACTTGTGTTGTTATCGCAAACGCCATCGCCATCTGCATCAACAAAGTTTGGTTTAACTGCGCCCTTATTCATTTTTGGTGTGCCTGTGTAACTATCACAGATACCATCACCATTTGCATCAACCCAATTTGTTTTTGGAGCTGAAGATTTACCTTTTCCGCCTTGAGCGTACATTTCTGTGCCGAAGAATACCAACATTCCGACAACTGCGATTAAAACTAATGACTTTTTCATGATTCACCTTTTTTTAGATAATTTTTTTAAAAACATTTTTTAAAGAACAATTTTTTTCGTGCCGCACATATAATGTTATACAAACGTCGTGCCAAACTTTTAAAACATAGACCAGATGTGGTTTTTCAGCAATACTGTCAATTTTAATAAAATAATCAATCAGAAATATTATTAAGAATATTACATTTTGGGAATTTATAGATACAATTTTGTCGATAATTATTAGCATATTATATATGATGATAATTCCTCTCCGATATTTCTCGACTTATTGGGAATTGCGTTATTACAAACATTAAATCTCAATGAGACGAATACAAAGTGCAATTTGCACTGTAATCTGTAATGCTATACCTGTTTGAAGGAAGATGAAGAATTTTGATAAATTTTAAAAAAATAAATATATTCTCAAAAAATTAATTTTATACAATTTGCGACTATATATGTACTGATTATTTAATTTTTGGTTCATATTAAATTGATATGAGACAATTTGAACCATATTCGCTGATGAAATTGCCTCCGGATTTAGCAAAAGTTGAATCCGTTTATATTTTGAGAAAACATCGAATGTCTGAGAGCAAAATTCCAATAATAAAAAAATATTATTTTACTTATAGGTAAAAGTTTATTATATTTGCGATATGTTTTACTTATAAGTAAAAGAAAAGTTATGAAATATATTTGGCGTGAAAAATATATTGAGAGAATTAAGCCGTTTATTGGAAATGGTTTAATTAAAATATTGATTGGTCAGAGACGTGTCGGCAAAAGCTATCTTTTGCGACAAGTTCTTGATTTAATTAAAGATAATTTCTCCCGCGAAAATATTATTTTTATCAACAAAGAAGATATTGCTTTCGATAATATCGTAAATTATTTAGATTTAATTACTTACGTTGAAAATCAGGGTGATAGCAATAGCAACAAAGTTATTTTTATTGATGAAATTCAGGAAATTGAAAGTTTCGAAAAGGCATTGCGGCACTTCCAAACTTCCGGACAATATGATATTTACTGTACCGGTAGTAATGCGCAACTTCTGTCAAGTGAAATTGCGTCAAAGTTAGCCGGTAGATTTATTCAAATCAGAGTTTATTCGCTTTCATATAGAGAATTTCTACAATTTCATAAATTTTCTGATTCTAATGAAAGTATTGCAAAATATATAACTTACGGAGGTATGCCATATTTGATTAATTTAAATGAAAGCCTGGAAGTTTATTCCGAGTATCATAAAAATATCAATGATTCAATTATTTTGCGAGATATTATTAGTCGATATAAACTGCGAAATGTTAGATTAATTCAAGATCTTATCACATTTTTGGCTGATAATTTGGGCAGTATTGTTTCCGCAAATAAAATTAGCGACTATTTGAAATCGCAAAAAATCAATGTAAATGCAAAAACAATAATTGAATATTTAACATATATTGAATCGGTTTTTGTTGTTGACAGGGTCAAGCGAGCTGATGTTATTGGAAAAAAAATATTTGAAATTGGCGAAAAGTTCTATTTTGAAGATTTGGGAATTAGAAATAATCTTATTCCATTCAAACAAAAAGATATTGCTAAAGTATTGGAAAATATACTTTATCATCATCTGAAAGTTTGCAATTATGACATAAAAATTGGCAAACTTGATGATCGTGAAATTGATTTTATTGCAGAAAGAGCAGGAGAACGTATTTATATTCAAGTGGCGTATTTGATAAGTGATGAAAGCACGCATAATCGTGAATTTGGAAATCTACTGAAAATTGAGGATAATTGGCGAAAAATTGTTATTTCGATGGATGAAATCACAGGTGGCAATTATTTGGGAATTGAGCATTGGAATCTCCGCAATTTTTTGATGCGTTTCGAGTAAAAATGTATGATTGATTTCGATACGTTTCGCTACTCAACGAAAGAGGATTTAAGACATCCGATGTTTCTTTTATAAGAAGGGAAGAGGGACGAAAAATGGGACGAGGGACGGAAAATGGGACGAGGGACGGAAAATGGGACGAGGGACGAAAAATGGGACGAGGGACGGAAA
>JANJUO010000183.1 GCA_024710535.1 bacterium | reverse complement strand
CTTGCGCCGTCGCAATGGCTTCCCACACTCGGGGCACGGATGCTGTTCTACGGACATGCCGCCCAGGTCGCCGTTTTGCTTCGCGTGCGTGACCATAGCCGCAACCCACTCGGCCTGGCGCCGCACAAACTCATCCAGATGACCGCGCCCCTGGGCGATATCGTCCAGCGCCTGTTCCCAGAGCGCCGTCGTTCCGGGATCCTTGACCGGGTCGGGCAGGGCGTCGACCAGGGCCCGGCCGGTGTCGGTGGAGATCAGGTTCCTCTTGCGCTTCATCATGAATCCGCGGTCAAGCAGCGTCTTGATGATGCCGGCACGCGTCGCCTCGGTACCGATCCCGGAGGTCTCCCTCAGGACCTGCCTCAGCCGCTCGTCGGTGATCAGTTTCGCCACGTTCTTCATGGCGGCGATCAGCGTACCTTCTGTAAACCGCGCCGGTGGTTTGGTCTGTTTCGCAGCCACCTCTGCCTCGACAACGGGGCAGGTTGCTCCCCTGGTGAGGTGGGGCAGCTCCTGGTCCGGCGCGCTATCTCCTGGCGTGCCGGAATCCCCGGCCGCGCTCCCTGCGCGGCTCGGGATACCCCCCATCCCTGGGGGTAACCGTCCATCCGTAGACATAACATCGGCGTTATCATCGCCGTCCTCGCGGGATGACTGGTAAAGGGACTTCCATCCTTCAGCGACAATGCGCCGGCCGGTCGCCTTAAAAATGTTCTGTTCGACAGAGAGGCAAGCCAGAGTCTTGTCGAACTCGTGGGCGGGATAGAACTGGGCCAGATAGCGACGGCAGATCAGGTCGTAGACTTTCCGTTCACTGTCGCCCATACGTGTAATGTCGGCTGGCGCAGTGGTCGGTATGATCGCATGGTGGGCCGTTATCTTGCCGTCGTTCCAGGCCCTGGACCGCAGGTCCAGATCCGCGTTCGATACCGATTGGACAAGTTCAGGGTCGGAACGGGTCAAGGCCTCCAGCACTGTAGAGGTCTCCGCCTGCATGCTTTCCGGAAGATAGGGGCAGTCGGTTCGCGGATAGGTGACCGCTTTGTGTGACTCGTAGAGCGCCTGGACCGTATCCAGAACCTGCTGCGCACCCATTCCGAACCGTTTGTCCGCCTCCTGCTGCAGCGTCCCCAGGTCATAGGGCAGGGGCGGCAGCTCGTGCCCGCGCTTCGTCTCGATGCTGGTGACAGAGCCATGTTTGCCTGAAAGCTGCTGCGCCAAAGTGCGGGCCGCCTGTTCGCTGATGCAGCGGCCCTCGGGGTCGGAGATATCCTCGCCGGGCACCCACTTGGCGCGAAACCGTCCACCTTCGGTATCGAACGTTACCAGCACATCCCAGTACGGCACCGGCTGGAACGACTCGATGTCCCTGTCGCGGTCCACCACCAGTCTCAACGTGGGTGTCTGGACACGACCGACCGACAGCACTCCGTCATGCCCCCGCTCACGGCCGAGAACCGTGTATGCGCGGGTCAGATTCATGCCGACGAGCCAATCGGCCCGAGATCGTCCCAGGCCAGCCCAGTAGAGCGGTTGTGTCTGCTCCCCGGGGCGAAGAGAGGCGAGCGCCTTTCGGATGCTCGTCTCGTCCAGGGCGGATAGCCACAGGCGCGACAGCGGCCCGTTCCACCGGCAAAGCTGCAACACCTCCCGCGCGATCATCTCGCCTTCACGGTCCGCGTCGGTGGCGATCACGACTTCGGCGGCATTCGACAACAGCGCCTTGATGATCCCGAACTGTTTGCGCGCATCCCGCTTCACCTCGAGCTGCCAGTCCGTCGGCAATATCGGCAGGGTCTCCAGGGACCAGCGTTTGTACTGCTCGCCATACCCTTCCGGAGACGCCATCTCAAGGAGGTGGCCGAAACACCATGTCACCGTAACGCCGTCACCCTGCAGGCAGCCGTCGCTCTTGCCGCTGGCGCCAAGCACGCGCGCGATGTCACGTGCCTGGGATGGTTTCTCGCAGAGGAACAGGCGGGTCATGGCACCAGAATCCGCCAGGACTCATCCTGGAAGGCCTCGATGTTGTCTGGGAGGGTGTGGAGATTCATCAGGCTTCCACCTCGCGCTCGTCTTCAAGGGAAACCAGTTCCCATCCACCGTCACGGGTGAAGCGGGCAACGCCATCCTGCTCAAGGCGGCGCAACTCAGCCCCAATTCGGGAGTCATGGCGGGTGGCGGTAACCCGTCTCTTGAGTATGGAGACGGGCAGTGCTGACCGTGCCGCCGCCAGAGCGGTCACCAGTTCCTCCCGTAACACGGAACACGCTGCACTCATGGCTGATTCACCGCATCGCGTAACACACTGCCAGGCGCAAACCGCACCAGTCGCGATTCCTGCGCCACCATGACAAGGTCGGACTTAGTCAGGTTCGGTTTCATCGGCTGACTCTTTCCTGCGCAGCTGAATGCTATCCACACGGTAGAGATCGAGATCGACATTGTCGGCCTGCACCTCAAGCCTGGCGCGTGGCTCGCCGCTCTCCTTGTCGGTCCACTCGTGGTTGACGAGGGTGCCCGTCACGGCCACACGGGCGCCCTTGACCAGGACCTTCGCGGCGGCCTCGCCTTTCGCTCCCCAAAGGTTGACGTCGAGCCAGAATCCGCCGCGGTCGACGAAACCGCCGTCCCCATCCGGAACACTCCGATCAAAGTAGACACGCATCTCCGTGACGGAACGTTTCTCACCGTCCACATCGACCTGCTTGACCGCCGGTGTCGCACCCAGGTTGCCTCTGCCTCTGAATTCGTTAGCCATGTAACACTCCTTGGTGTGATTGGAATCCCGTGCAGATTCATCGGGATGCGACCTTGCGGCAATGGACAATGGCGACTGATTCCGATGCCGATTACTGCGGTACACGCAAATGCAATGCCCAGTCGCATACGCAAACCCCACGAACCCTGCGGCCCTTACACCTCTGCTTCGCGCAAGCGGTCGAGGCGGTCCAGAAAATCTCTTAGACGAAGGCGCTCGTAGTCCGTGAGCGCCAGTGCCAGATTCAGGTATATCCGTCGCCGTTCGAACGCCAGCCACACCTTCCGCACATCGGACGGCAATCTATCCAGGAGCGAACGACCGGTTTCAGACGTCAGATCAAAGCTGACTGCCTTGTGACCTGCTCGGCGCCAGCGGTAGCCTGTCAGCGTCCTGTCCGAGTAGCGTGCCGGGTAGGCCGGCGCTGAAGGAAACCGTTCCCGGAACTCCTGGAGCATCTCCTGTCCCATCTGCTGCAGTTGGCTCCTGCGCCGCATCAACTTCTCCAGCTGTGCCCTGGCCTCCCGGATGTTGTGGAACGGAAGCGCCAGGTTGCTGATCCACTTCTCACTCACCGGGCTCCCCCCTTACCCTTAAAGGGCCCTTTAGGACACGCGCTGCTACGTCAGCAGGTTTGCTGGTTTTGTACGTCAGCATCAGGCATCCACCTCATCGGCTGGCGCATCAACTTCGCCCTTATCCTCGGAGTCCACGGTATCGGCGGCTGCCTCATCTGCACCCCTTACCCTGGGCGCATATGCGGCCCGTAGCTCCCCTGCAATGACGGGCTGCGGCAGGTCACCCATTGCCTCCTGGGCCTTCCGGGCTTTCGCGGTACCCTGCGCCAGGTCCACACGCGTGATGCCCATGTAGCGATAGCCCTTCGCCGTCTCGTATGCGGAGCGCAGTACGCGTCCACCCTGGGCCAGCAACTTCTCGCTGGTCTGCGAGTCCATGAGTCCTACATGGCGGGCAGTCAGTGCCGCACGGACCAGTGCGTCGTAGTCGGCCAGAAGGTAGGCGCCATGGAAGGCGTAGGGGTTGGAGAAGTTGAGTTCGAGCCGCGCCGGCGACAGGGACTGCGCCACCACCACGTTGACCGCCGGTGCGCCGGTGAGATGCTGCTCGACCGTGATCTCCATCTCCTTCAGCTGGTCCCGCGCCTGCATCAGTTCCCGTTCTATCTTCACGAGCCACCAGTCGGCATAGGGATCGTCGGCGATGCTGCCGCCCCAGATGGGGCGGAGCATCGCGGCAAAACGGAGCAGCCCCACGATCTCATGTTTCCCATCGGAGGCCATGCGTC
>JANJUO010000089.1 GCA_024710535.1 bacterium | reverse complement strand
GTGACGAAATTGGTGTATTTACTCCCGGTGGAGTTTGTGCAGGCTCAGGTGTATGGGACGGAACCGATGATTTGGCAATTGCGCTATTTGCTGATGATGAATACACTGATCCAATTGACGGATTTGTTGTAAACGATATGATTTCATTCAGAATTTGGAGTTCAGCAGATGATACTGAATATCCAAATGTTGCAATTACATGGGGTTCAAGAACTTTGCCTACTTTTCAGGCAACTTTTGATGGAAAGTGGAGAAGCAATCAGTTAGCAAATGTTAACGGTCTTGTTGCGGCGGCTACTCCAAAACAAGTAACAATCACAAATCCATTAAATAATTCTATTAATGTGGCTACAAGTGGTAATATCACTTGGAATACACTTGCAAATGCTGATAGTTATGATGTTCAATTATCAACAACTAATACTTACGCTACAAAAATTATTGATGCTTCTGTTACAACAGGAACACGTGCATATTCAGGATTGAGCAACGGAACTACTTATTATGCTAGAGTTCGCGGTGTGAATGGTGAAGGTGCTGGTAACTGGAGAGAACACATTTTCAAAACTCAACTTGCAACTCCAACTCTAACAAGCCCTGCAAATAACGCTGTAAATCAGCCAATTTCAGGCACAGCAAGTTGGAGTAGTGTTACTGGTGCAGATAAATATCATTTGCAAATTGCTACTGACGCTGGATTTGCTACATTAGTAGTTAATAATGCAACTCTTACAACAAATAGTTATGCTTTTGCAGGATTGAACTACAATGGCACTTATTATTGGAAAGTAAAAGCATTGGCAAATGCCGGAGATGAAAGTGCATTTTCAAGCACATTTATGTTCAAAACTACTGTGAATGCTCCAACTTTAAGTACTCCTGCAAACAATACTTTTTGCGTTGCTTTGGATGGCAATGTTACTTGGACTGCTGTTGCCGGAGCAACTGCTTATGAAGTTCAGATTGCAACTGATATGGCATTTACAAATGTAATTGCTCAAAATCTGAATAATGCAACAACTACTTTTGCTTATACAGGCTTGAATAATAATACAATGTATTATTGGAGAGTTTTAGCAAAGAATGCTGATGGCGCAGGTGCTTATTCAACTGTTTCATCATTTACAACTGTTCTTGCCGCACCAACATTATCATCACCAGCAAATAATGTTCAGTCTGTTCTTTTGAACGGCACATTAACTTGGGGTACAGTTGCTGGTGCTACTGCTTATGAAGTATTAGTTGCTACAGATGCCGGCTTCACTAATGTTGTATTGACTGATTTGAATGTTGCGGGTACTTCTAAAGTATTATCAGGATTATCAAACAATACAAATTATTTCTGGAAAGTTAGAGCAAAAAATGCAAATTGTACTGGCGCTTATTCAACAACTAACACATTTGAAACAACTCTTGCCGCTCCATTTTTATCAAGCCCACAAAATGCAATCAATGTTCCAGTTGATGGTAATTTGATTTGGCAAGTGGTTTCAGGAGCAACAACTTATGATGTTCAATTATCATTAGATGGTTCATTTTCAAGTTTTGTAATTAACCAAACTGGCGTGGTTGGTACAACTTTGGCTTATGCTAATTTATTGGGCAAAACTTCATATTATTGGAGAGCTCGTGCAGTTAAAACTGGTTCAACAAGTGATTGGTCAGCAATTGGTCAATTTGTAACTCATTTGGCACCTGTAGTTTTATCTGCTCCTGCAAACAATGCAAAAGGTCAAAACATTACAAGTTCAATTCAATGGAATACTTTGAATGGTGCAGATACTTATGGCTATCAAATAGCAACAGATGTTAATTTCTCTAATGTTGTTTTAGCTGGAACTACTGCAAATTTAACCGCAAATTATACTTCATTAAATTACAATACTGTTTATTATTGGAGAGTTAGAGGTATTGATGGCTTTGGCTTTGGTCCTTGGTCAACTGTCTTCAACTTTGAAACATTCGTTCCTGCTCCTGTATTGGCAACACCTGCAAATAATTCAGTTGATGTGCCATTACTTGGTAATTTAACTTGGAATGCTGCATCTGGCGCTACTTCTTATGATGTACAAGTTTCAGAAAGCAATACTTTTGCAATTTTGAAAATTAACAAAACTGGCGTTAATGGAACTACTACTTCATACTCTGGATTAGCACCAAACACTATGCAATATTGGAGAGTTCGCGGTGTTAAATCTGGTGTTGCTGGTCCTTGGTCGAACGTATTTGAATTCACAACAGTTCAAATTGAACCACCAACATTGGTTAGCCCTGTAAATAATGCAACTGGTACATTACTTGATGTAACTCTTGACTGGGATCCTGTATTAAATGGAACTTCATACAATGTTGAATTGTCAACTACTGCAAATTTCTCGAACGTTATTGCAAGTGGAAATGAAGTTACTGCAACTGAATTTGATGTATATGGCTTGAATTATGGAGCAACTTACTATTGGAGAGCACAATCTAATGGTGATTTGGGATCAAGTAATTGGTCTGAACCATTCAGATTTACAACTATTCCTGCTCCTACTTATACTGGTGCAACTACAGTTTGCGAAGGTACAATCGAAACATATTATGCACCAGCAAGTGATATTATTGATTACAATTGGGAAGTAGATGGTGGAACTATTCAAGGATCATCAACTACAAATGTTGTAATTGTAAAATGGAACAATCCAGGTTATGGAACTTTGACTTTACATCGTTCTTCTGCAGAATGGGGTATGTTTACTGATTTTGTTGAAAAAGAAATCGGTATCAATCCACAAATGACTATTGCTATTGCTTTAAATATCGAAAAATATTATGCTGAAAAAGCATGCATGAACGAAACAGTTACATTCGTTGCATCTTCTGGCTCTGTTGTTACAAATTGGGTTTGGAACCTTGGCGATGGTACTTTCAAAACTGGTAGAATAGTAACTCATAAATATGCAGAACCGGGCAACTATAACGTATTTGTTTATGCAGTTGGTCCAAATTGCCGCGTAGGTGAAGAAAATGCAATGTTGGTTGTAGCTGATGATTGCCCTGTTACAGTAGTATTGCCTACTGAAGTTAGCACTTGCAAAAACACTCCTGCTACTTTCTATCCTGCAGTATTTGGTGGATCAGGCGAATTCTATTACAGCTGGACTCCTTCGGCAGACTTCGTAGATGCTACAGAAATGGATGCAACTGTATCGAATCCAATTTCAAGCAGATTGTATAAATTAACTGCAACAGATGCAAACAGTGGCTCAACTGGTTATAATACAGTTACTTTAGCTGTTCGTAACGCTCCAACTGTTACTTTGAAAACATCAGTTGTTCAAGTTAAAAACAACAACCCAATCAACTTAAACACTTACAGAAATAATGCAACAGGCGGAACCGCTCCTTATACTTATGTTTGGACTTTGAATGGCTATCCTGTTCAAGACCCAGAAAGCGAGTATCCAGCTAATGGTACTTCACAATATTATTTGAATGTATATGATGCAAATGGCTGTTCGGCTGCCACTCCAAGAAGATTAATCGTATATAAAACAGTTGGAAAAGAAATTAACGAAAATGATATTATTGCCGGTGTAAACGGTGGTTCATTCTTGTTTGCTTATCCAAATCCTGTAAACACTGTATTAAATATCTTTGCAGAATTTGCTGAAGAATCAAATGTAAATATTCGTGTGGTTGACATTATTGGTCAAGAAGTTATGTTCGTTAGCAAAGATGGCGTTCTTTCTTTGGATACAACACTTGATATGAGCAATCTGACTTCAGGTGTTTATATGCTTATCATTGAATCAAATGGTGATTCAATTATGAAGAAAATTGTTAAAGAATAAACATTCTTTAAATTTTTCAAAAGAAAAGCCGGGCATTTGCTCGGCTTTTTTGTTTTTAACTTTGTTAAATTAGATTTCGATTTATTCAGGTAATTTTGGTTCTGCCATAATTACATCTTCTTTGGTGATTACAACCGCACCAATATTGGCGCCCTTTGGTTTGCGAACATACTTTTTTAAAGTGTAGCAAACAGGAGTATATTTAGCATTTCTTGCACCAGAATAATATGCGGTGATTTCTGCGGCTTTTTGCAAAACCATTTTGGGAATTCGCTCTGTATCTGGTGATTTCAAAACAGCATGTGAACCGCTTGAGCCGCGTGCATGCATCCATAAATCATTTGGCTTTGCAAATCTCATCGTTAGTTCATCATTGTTTGCGGCATTTTTTCCGACATATAAATAATAGCCGTTGCCAAGATCGAATTTCCTGAATTTTTCATCAATTGGGGTTACTTCTTCTTTCATTTTATGACCGGTATTGATTTTTAGATTATTCCTAAATTTTTCTAATTCTTTATTTGTTTCAATTTTATTTAATTGTTCAATTTGAACAAGCACTTTGTTTAATTTTTCTTGAAGTTCGGGTATTCTTTTTCTACGAACTTTTAATTCTTCAGAAGCAGATTTTGTCTTTTCAAAATAGCGATTTGCATTTTCAATCAAATTGAATTTATTATCGAGAGGAATTTCGATATTATTAGCACTCCAATCAACAGTTTTTAGCAGTTTCAATCCCTTTTTATAAGGATTTTCCGATGAAATCAAAACTTCTGCATAAGTTTTATATTGATTAATTCGCTCGAAAATTTCATTTTCATCCAAATAAATCGAAAGTGTTTTTTCGGCTTTATTTTTAATCCTTTTTAAAAAATCACTTATTTGACGAAATTCACTACTAAATTTAACTTCGACTATAGATTTAACTACTCTTTTCTGAATTGCTTGCGAGATTGTTGTATAATTAGAGTGAACTTCATAACCGCTTAGTTCAACAAACGAAAAGCGATATTGCTTTGATTTATTCAGCAAGAGTAAATATTCATTCGATTCAAGCAATTGATTTTTAATATTATTGGCTAAATTTTGAAATTCATTTTGCTTTTCGGGATTCAACTCCAAAAACAACATATTTTGATCAATATTTAGTTGATTGCAAATTTGCTTTACAAAATCGCGAGAAAAGAGATAATCATTAAGTAAAATTTCTTTTATTGACTTTGATTCGGAGCTCAATTCATCTGAATACAAAGTGGTTTGGTGATGAAAATATTTAAAAAAATCATCATTTTCAATTCTATAAAGATAATCAACAACCTCATTGTCGTTATTCAATGCAATTAAATTGCTATCTTTCCCACCCAATATAAAAAAATATAATTTTGAATTTATGAAATCAATTCTAATTATTCTTTGATTTTCGATGAGTTCAATATTTTGAACAGTATCGCCAATAACTTCATCAAAAATATCGCTCGAATTCAACTTTGCACGATTGATTTTTGGGCTTAGAAAAATTGTATCATTTGGTGATGAATGCACAAAATTAAGATAATGGGAATTGATCCCATCATAAAAATGAAGAACTATATTGTTTCTATCCTGAGAGAAGCATTCAGCAAGCCGCAGTCCAAGCAAAGATTGAAATTCACGCACCAATTTTAGTAAAGTATAATAATTTCTGATCATTGGCTACTTGTTTTCTGGTTTTTTCTGGACATCTTTGATAAACATTCTTAGCAAATTTTCGATTTCAACAGCATTATCCAAGTCGTGTGCCGATAGAATATTATTATTATTCGAATTTGAAGAATCGTAATCTTGAGTATTTTCCTGCTTCGAAAGCATCAATGTAAAGGCATAAGTCAATAGTAGAGAGAATTCCAAACCCAATGCAAAAAGCACAAATGTTGGCTCGGTTGATGGTATAAATTTCAAACCGCGCATACCGATGATGATAATCAAAACCGCCGCACCAATATAAACCATTCCCATTACAGTATTGCTGTATTTTTCTGTAAAATAGAATTTCATATAAAAAATCAAGGCATTAATCGAAGAAACTATCGAGCCAATCATACTGCTGTTATGCCAGAGAAGTGCTTTGCGAATTACATTCAATTCATCAAAAAGCATTTCGTATTCTTTGCTCAACTCTCGCATTCTGCGTATGTCTGCCTCCATGATTTCTTCTGCAACTTCATGATGATTATCATTAATATTTACACCATATCGCTTGTAATAAAGTTTATCAAGTTGGATAAATATTTCTCGCTCAATTTTTTGCCGGATAAATCCAAAATTACCGGGAAGAAATGCAGACAACCACAGCGATAGCATCAATCCAGTAAGCAATGAAGGGAAAAGCACCGAAATTGTAGGATTAATCCAATATCTTGTTCTATTATCATCGTTCTCTCCAATATCGATTGCCCATTTAAAATAGAAATTTGGAACAATTAATTTCTCGCTCTGCTTTGAATCAATGGATTTTCTATAGCCCATTTGCTCGGACTCGAATTTTTCAGTTTTGGAATTAAATATCTGATTTCGCCCATTATACACGATACCATCTGTATATTGTATTACTGCATTTGCAGCTTTCAGAATCACAAAATATGAAGCAAATGCGACGCTACCAAATAAAATCAGAAAAAATCCAATTTGAAATATTGAATGTTTGGATAATTTGTATAAATCTGATTTCCCTGATTTTAATTTCGACATTTTAAAACCTGTTAATAATTATTTTTCAAATAAAAATTTTGAAACACTCGAAACGCCCAGCGGCTCCAAAGTTAGAAATGCTTCCGCATATTTCGCACCAATTAATCCGCCAAAATATCTTGCTCTTGCATATAATTCTTCCATAAATTCCGGGCTTGCCAATCTTGTTGGAGGCTCATTTTCGTATTGTCCGGGAACAAACACCTGCGATGAGAATGCTTTTATTGCATCAATTTTCAAATCATGAACATCGCTAATATCAACAAAGAAATCAGGTAATTTAGGGAATTGATATGCTTGATTATAGCAATAAATTCTGCGTGTACGATACACTTCTTGAATTTTGCCTTCAAAAGTGGTTTCAAATTTTTTCAAGCCGGATTTGAAAAGTGAATCACGAAACAATTTATGAACAGCTTCGTGGTCTGGGTGCCGCTCAAACCAAGGATGAGTTAATATTATTTTTGGGCGGAATCTTCTGATAACAGACACAATTTTATATAAATTTTCATAATTATGTTCAATAAATCCATCTTTCATATCAAGATTTATTCTAAGGGCAACTCCAAGTATTTTTGCGGCATTTTGTGCTTCAATTTCGCGTAATTCGGGATTTCCTCGAGTGCCCATTTCGCCTCTTGTGCAATCCACCAAAACAACTGATCTGCCTTCCTTAGTGAGTTTTGCAATTGTACCACCAACACATAATTCTGCGTCATCGGGATGTGCCCCAATCACGAGGCAATCTATATTTGTTAAATTTTCCATTAATATTCTTCTGCAATTCGATTAAAAAAATTATAGACTTTTTTATCTGAATGATATTTCATTTGCTCGATATTTCCTTCTGCAACTATACCTTTTACAGATTTATCAAGCATAACAATACGCTGTGAAATTGACAAAATTGATGCCAAATCGTGAGTAACAATAACCATTGTTGTGCCGATATTCTTGTTCAATTCAACAATCAAATTATCAAGTTCGGCTGATGTTAACGGGTCTAATCCCGAAGATGGCTCATCAAAAAAAAGAATATCCGGATCGAGTGCCATTGCTCTGGCAATACCTGCACGCTTTTTCATACCACCACTAATTTCAGCAGGATAGTATTTTTGAAAACCACCGAGTCCAACGGCAGATAATTTCAATTCGATTATCGATTCGATTGCTTTTGTATCCAAATTAGGATTTTTCTGCAAAACAAGAGCAATGTTTTCTTCGAGAGTCATCGAATTAAACAAGCCACCAGATTGAAAAAGCACGCCAAATCTTTTCAATATCTCTGCTCTATTTTCATAGCCGAAAATCTTTCCATCAATTTCGATGTCTCCTGAAAATGGCTCTTCCAAACCGATCAATTGCCTTAGCAGAGTACTTTTCCCGCAACCGCTTCCGCCAACAATAACAAAAATCTCGCCTTTATTCACAGAAAAATTCACATTATCAAGTATAGTTCGATTATCATACCTGACGCTCAAATTTTTTACATTTATTATAGTGCTTTTATCATTCATATTGCAAAATTAGTAAAAATTATTCAGAAATGATTAATAAAATATTCAATTAAGAAACAAATTTTGTTTGTGTATGATTTCTGAGCTTATAAACATTGCTCATTTCGAAAAGAGCATAATTTATTAAAGGTAAGTTTTGGAAATACGACTTTGCAAAAAAAGA
>JANJUO010000163.1 GCA_024710535.1 bacterium | reverse complement strand
CTTGAGTTCGTCCAAATGTTCCATAAAGAACGTAAATCCGGTCTGAGCTTTCTCTGAGTTATCTTTCTCAAAGGTCTTGGTCTTAGGGTCCCAGACCGCAGTGACAGATCCTTCCATGATTTGCTTATAGAAAGCTTTACAGGAGACGATGGCGCGATGAATCACCGGGTGGATCAACTCACAGTGCAAGTCAGTGTAACCAAAAGTTCGATTACGAAGATTATTGCCTACCTGACCAAAGATCACCGTGGAGAAAAGACCATTGGGGTGGAAGGTACTTCCTGAAGAGAAAATGTTAAGCTCATTCACTTCACCTAAGAGACCCAGGTCTTTCGGTTCGAGCTTCAGGATATCAAGGTTAAAAGGAGTGTTTGCGGAGGACATGTTTCTTTCTCTCTGAATCTGGTCACAGCATCGGTTTTTCTCTGAACTTTCGATGCTGTGATACCTTTTCATAAAGGAGCTGTAGTGGCTAAGAAAAAACAGGACAAAGGTCGTGTCGATGATGACATGAACTTTGACGACTTGGATGACCTCGGAGAAGCAGATTTTGGCTTTGAAGAAGAGCTTAACGGTTTAGATAATCGTGAACCTAGTCGTTCTCAAGTAGCGAAAGAACTTGTCAAAGACACCGCTTCTGGTTTCTTCGACGGGCTGATTAAGAAGACAACGAAAGATGCTCTTCCGGAGCAATATGATGCGTCTTACTACGACGCTATGGACTTAGCCAATTTTGGCGCAGAGGTCGTAGATCGAAACAAGACCAAACTAAACAAGAGTTTCTTTAAGCTGGGTAAAGAAGTAAAGCGAGTACTTCCTTTTAAACTCAGCATGTTGGATAAGTACCTGGAAACCCAGGAACAAAACTACGAGACCTTCAAGCAGCAATCTGAAGAAGAAGCGCAAAACGTCGCTATCCAATCTGAGCTGACCTCTATCTTCGATAAGCAGATCGAAGTACAGAAAAACTTAGAAGCCCGCAGAGAGGCTCAGGCTGAGGTTGACAAGAAGGAACAGCTCGTACAGGGAAAGATGTCGCAAGACATCCTCTCTAATATCGACGCTAACGTAGCACGTCAGTCGTCTTTCACCTTAGAGATCTCGAAACAGTACTTCCGTAAGTCACTGGAGCTTCAGTTCAAGTCGTACTTCGTTCAAGCCAACATGCTGAAGACGATGCGCGAGAGCTATAAGGCTTTCACAGTGCAGTTCACGAACATAGAGAAGAACACCTCTCTTCCAGAGTTTGTGAAGCTAAAGAACACAGAACGTTTGCAGGATATCGTTCGTACTCAAGCTACACAGTCTGTCTACAACCAGCTCTTCGATAATTCGAAGTACATGGCTGGTGTGAAGAAACGTCTGTCAGGGTTTGTGGATCAGAAGGTAAGCGACGTCACAGACGCCGTGGATAACTTTTCTGATATGCTCGGTAACCTGACGGGTTCCGCAGAGGCCACAGGGCAGTCTTCCGTAGGAATGGTTGCGTCGGTTGCCTCCTCTATGCTCGGTGGTACCTTAGGCGAGAAGGCTGCAGGTCTCATTCCGGCTAGTCTGAAAGAGAAGATCAAATCCAACAAGGCTGTCAACACAGGTGCTAACTACCTGAACATGCTGTCAAACTCTCCGTCTACCTTGATACAAACCCTTCGTGGCAAAATGTCTAAGGTTGAGGAAAATACGGAAGATGAATCCACACCGACACGCTGGTTGATGAACAAAGCGTCAAAAGGCTTCGGCGGGTTATTGGATGTCGCTGGCGGACAAGAAGGCGTCGCTGATGTCAGGCAGTTGGGTTATCTTGACCATAACAAACCAGCCATCTTCGATAACAAAGTTCATCGATCTATCTCTGAAGTGATTCCGATGTATCTCGCGAGAATTCTCAAGCAGAACACGGATCTCTCGCAGATGTACTACAATGTCAACGCGAAAAGACTCGGAAGTCGTCCGGACTCCACTGTTCTGGAATATGACTTTGCTAAAAGAAGTTTGTCGACCTCTGGTGATATTCGGAAGTCCATCGAGAGCTCTTTGTTTTCCGACAAGTCTACAGAGCGCAGGAGTAAATCCATCTCTACGTCCATTCTTTCTCAATCCGTGTCAGGTGTCAACAAACTAGACCTGAACCCGTTGGATAAGAAATCTCTGGAACGTTCTCTTAAAAACAAGAAGTCGGATAAACTTCTGACAAGCTACATCGAGCAAGCTAGACAGACATCTGGTGTAGAACTCAGTTACGATAACTTGATCAGTAACTACGAGAAAAATGCCGATCTGAAGGCACTCGTAGATAAAAACCCAGAACTCGGTGATTTGATCAGTAAACTACAGAAGACTAAAATCACACAAACGGCTTATGTCGACAGCGCGATGAAGGACCTTCGCAACCAATACCCTCTAGAAGGCGTTAAACGCTTGTTTAGCGAGTCTTCTCGACTAGCCGGGAGCAAGACACCGCATATGATCACAGACGCCACAGCGGGTGTTTTTGCTAAAGCTTTCAGTACTTACATCTATGTTCATGGTCGAGATATCGTACCCAGCAACGTTCTCACGCGAGAAGCGTTTAGTTTTATCCGAGAAGACGATCTAGCACTGAAAGAAATTTCAGACTCCGCTAGTATTCTGTACGCTGACGTGAAACGAATCTACGGCGTAG
>JANJUO010000115.1 GCA_024710535.1 bacterium | reverse complement strand
GATTAACGGTACAGATGTTGCTGAAAATTCAGACTTGCCAAATTGGCTCAAATTGGATAATATTACAAAATCAATTGATGCAAGACCGCTTCTTGCCAGAGGTGAGCATCCGGTGCAATTGATTATGTCTGAGTCGAGTTTGCTGAATGATGGCGAAATCTTGGAAATGATAACACCATTCAAGCCAAGTCCTTTATTAGATATGCTTAGTCAAAACGGATATAAAACATTTTCAATACAAGAATCTGTTGATTTATTCAAAAACTATTTCTCAAAATAGAAAACCCAAATCATTATCATCCGATGCCATGAAACACATCGGATGATTTTTATTCAATCATATCATTTACAATAAATTCATCAAAATAGAAAAAACAATAAATACTTACTTTAATAGTTTGTATTTTTTTTGTATTTTTAAGTTTTGAAATTATCAATAAAAATATTGGAATATTATGAAAAAGTTTATGTTGATTTTGGGATTTTTTGCTTTACTGAATGGACTGCTTTATGCAGACAATCCGAATGAAGCATTATCTAAATTAAAAGAAGGCAATGCCCGTTTTGTAACAGGCACTCAAATTCACCCCAATCTCGACAAAGATCGACTTTTGAATACTGCAAAAGATGGGCAAAAACCTTTTGCTACTATTTTGGCATGTTCGGACTCACGCGTACCAGTTGAAGCAATTTTCGATTGGGGTGTGGGCGATTTATTTGTTATAAAAGTGGCTGGAAACGTTGCCGATGGCGATGAAATTGGAAGTATAGAGTATGGCACTCACCATCTAAACACGCCAATTTTGGTGGTTTTGGGGCATACCAAATGCGGTGCAGTTACCGCTGTTGTCAAAGGAGATGAGGTTCATGGGCATATTCCTGCACTTGTTGATAATATAGTTCCTGCTTTCGAAAGTGCAAAAGAAAAACATTCCGAGCTTCATCAGCCCGAACTCATAGATAAAACTATCGAGGCAAATGTATTTCAATCTATTAAAGATATTCTATCGCGAAGTTCTATTGTTGCTGAATTGGTGAAAGAAGGAAAATTGAAAATAGTTGGGGCAATTTACGATATCGAAACCGGTAGAATTAATTGGCTTGGTAATCATCCTGAAGAAACAAAATTCGTAGATGCACCAAAAGAAGATCCACATTCAAAGCATGAATCCCATGAATCTTTCTTTACATCATCTAATTTTATTTTTATGGGGATATTCATTTTGGTAGTGAGTTTGCTCGCTACTGTGTTGATTGTTATGAAAACAAGAAAAAAATAAATTAAATTGATAATTTTGTTTGAATTCAATTCAATTTATTATGTTAATTTTCGTTATTAAATAAGAATGTTAGTTCAGTTTGTTATAATTTATTTTTGGAGGGTAAATAAAATGAAAGGTAAATTTACTTTTGCTTTATACCTGATAATCATTGCTCTTGTATCTTTGAATGCATATAGTGCCGCAAAGAAATACTACATCGTATTCACAAATTTCGAAGACCCGAATTTGAGCATCCAAACCGATCACGGACTTGTTCCGGTTGGTGATTATTGCTATTACGAGCCGTCTCTTGATCACGTACTTACTCGTGATTATGTTACAAAAGCAAGTTTCAATGCTACAACAGCATCGCAAATTCTTGATTATGATGTTGCAATTTTCCCAATGTGGGTTACCTCGCTAAATGCAAGCGTTGACGGAATTCGTGTTTGGGACAAAATAAAAGAAATGCTTGATAACGGAAAATCAGTTGTTGTTATCGGCGATAAAGTTGTTTCTCAATCAATGGGTTCTGGAGCTCCATCTGATATTAAAAGTTTCTTCGAAAATGAATTAGGATTGCAATATACAGGAGCAACTGCTTTGTCGAATGTGGGCTCGCCGGAAGGATCTTTCGTTTTGAAAGCTGTAGATAATGATCCTGTTGGCTGGGGCTACAAAAAGCAATGTAATATTATTTATGGAGAAAATGGCGTTGGACCATTACCACCATTCAAATGGTATTATGAAGCAGAATTCTTTGGCATAAAAACCGGAGCAAAAGCAGTTGGTTTCGATCGCGTTGATTCGATTATGCTTAAAGCAGCTCCAAAAAATCTTTGGGCTGGTGCAAGATGGGAAAAAGGAACTTCGAGATTTGTTCTTTGGTCGATTGGTTTCACTACTGCTTGTGGAGTTCACGTAAACCACATGAGAGTATGTATTCCAAGAGCGATAATTTGGGCAACTCGAGATATTCCAAGACCAGAAGCATACTGCGAATTGCAATCGAATACAATTGATTTTGGTATTGCTCAAATTGGTGTACCAAAAACTCAAGCATTGAAAATTCGTAATTTCGGAAGATTGCCTTTGACTATTGATAAATTCGAATTTGCTGAATTTATTGATGATCCAGAAATTTTCACTATTTCCGAAGGTAACCATAAAGTAATTCTACAACCTATGGAAGATCATACAATTTTTGTAGATTTCAAGCCAAAAGAAAAAGAATCTTATGAAGAACTTTTGGACGTTGTGGCAAATGGTTCGAATGGTACTCAAGCAATTGGTCTCAAAGGACGAGGCGGAGAAGGCGTTGATAATGTGCCCGTAATCAAGCTAAACACTCCTCTTAACTTTGGCTCGATTCCTTATGGATTGGATCAGATTAAAAATATTGAAATCAAAAATGTTGGTAAAGCGGGATTGATTATTGAAAAATTGCCTTCATTCACAACCGAATCAAGTAAAGCATTTTCATTTGTTGGTAATGTAAAAGTGCCAATTACAGTAATGCCAGGAAATTCTCATTATTTGCCAGTTAAATTTGTTGCCCTTGATAAAGATGGCGGTGAACACAAAGCAGAAATGGTATTCATTTCTAATTCTTATGGCAAAGAAAATCCAGACACTTTAAGAATGGTTGCAACAGGACTTCCTGAAGGCGAAGGCGGTGGATTGGAACTTAGCTCATACATTTTAGATTTCGAAGAAGTTGCTGTTGGCTCATTCAAAGATTTTGAATTGGAATTAACCAACAAGAATAATACTGTTGTATCTATCACAGTTATGGAATTCCAAGCTGTAAATAATGATTATGAAGCAATGAGTATGTATGAATTTCTTGATGGAACTGATGAATTGCCAATAGATCTCCAACCTGGTCAAAAGCATGTTGCTAAAATGAGATTTACTCCTTATGATAAAGTTTCATATCAATGCATTCTTAAGATTTCGGGAACAGGTGGTGTGGCTCCAACAACAATTCCGGTTAAAGGTCTTGGCGGCGAGCCCGGCTCGGTTTACGAATCAAAGATTCCAAATTTTGAAATGTCTGTAAATCCTAATCCAGTAAAAAGTAACTCAACACTTACTTATACCGTAAGTGGTGATAATTCAATGAATTTAAATTTGAATATCTATGATATTAATGGTAATTTATTGGATAAATTATTGAGCAATACTGTAAATCCGGGAACTTATTCAATTGATTTGAATGCAATCAAATATGCTTCCGGCAAATATGTTATTGTTGCAGAAGTTAATGGTAGAAACACATTCATACCATTTACAGTTACAAAATAATTGCTTTTTCATAAATTTCAAACTCCCTAAAGGACAATTCTTTTAGGGAGTTTTTTTATGAATAAATCTGAAATACTGCACTGAAATTTGATTTCATATTTTCACAAATTTTTCAAAATAAATTTTGCCATTAATTTCATAACGGACAAAGTAGATGCCTGTTTGCAGTTCAAAAGTATAGACTCTCACCATATTATCAAAATATTCAGCATTGCAATCAAGTTCTATTCCATTCAAATCATAAATCCTCAAATTCTTTATTCCTGCTTGGTTTATATTGATAAAATCGGAAGCTGGATTTGGGGAGAGGAGAGGTAGAGCATCGTGCAATTTAACTTCAGATATTATATTTTCTGGATATTCAAATAATGAAATATAATATGATGGATTTAAGGCTACAGTTAATGCAACATAAATTGATTTATCATAGTTTAATAACCAATTCATAGTAAATCCATAATTAGAATAAGGATAATCACCATAATTGGTAGATGGGTAATTATCATTAATTAATGTGTCTCCGAACACATTTTTTGCAGTTATTTCTATAATATTTGGCTTAACTTTATCATTAAGTTCAACTTTAATTAATTGATTGTCTTTCCAATATTTATAATTGTTGAATAAATCTTCATTATTTTCATAAACAAGCATGCCTTTTGAATCAAATATTTTCAATTTGCTTTTATTATCGATAAAAATCAAATTATTAGTATCCATTATATCAAAATAATTAGTATAAAAATTCTTTATTTGGAAACTATTTATCAAATTGCCACTTTGATCAAATTCAGCACAAAATGTATTGTTATTTTGAAGATTTGCTATCATGAAAATATTTTGATTATCGTTGAATTTATTGGCGTGTTGTGAAAAATGTAATTTCTCTGTAGTATTATCGCCTGTAATTTTTTCAATCGAATAAATTTTAAATTCTTTAAGATATTTATCTGCAAATCTTATTTCCTCGCTATTCCAAGCAATAATAATATTTTTGCTGAAAGTTTTTAAATTGTAGCTGGAAGGATAATTTATTGAATAATCTCTATTAAAATCTTTATTATAGACTTCATAACTATCAATATTTTTTACAAAAACTGATGAATTTGGACCAATAAAATAATTCAAGTTATAAATTGCTTTATCAGTCAGATTGCTAATATATCCTTTACCATTCAAAATACGATTTATATAATAATTGTAAAGAGTTTTTTCTCTATTGCCTTCTGTTATTATAAAACTTGGATAAACTACCTTATTTTCAGAACTAATAAAAAAATCCTGAAGAAAATTTCTTTCCATGTGAAAAGTTTGATCATAATGAGAATGAATATAATTATGTTTATCAATGATAGTAACAATTTTACTTTTGAAGTCCTGATAAGCACTTATTATTCTTTGAGCAGTAAATTCAATCCCTGCTTTATAAATAATCATTTTTATGGAGTAATTCTTTGGCTTAGTAAATGTAAATTCAAAATTATCTTCATTTTTTAAAGTATCTAAATTATCAATTATCCAAACTAAAGAATCTACTTCAAAATCGGAATAATTCTTAAATTTGACTTTTAGTGGAACTTCTCCAAAAGATTTATCTATTTCAAAGTTAGGAAAATAATTTGGTTTAATTTCAATAGAATCTAAATAACTTAAATAATGCATTTCATTTTTCAATCCTTTCAAATTTATAAAATATTTGCCTTCTTTCTTGTAAAAATGAGTTGGTTGTATTTCTTTACTCGTTTCTCCATCGCCAAAATCCCACAAAAAACTGTCAAAATTATTACTCGATAAATTTGTGAAGATCAAATCCTTCCCCATAATTCTATTTGAATCCTGAATTATAAATGAAACTTTACTTGAATTTATAGAGTTTAAATTATGAATTTCAATATCACCTTGCATTGAAGTCAGCAAAATTTCTTTGGAGTTGTTGATTAATTCGGTTGTTGTAAAGCATTTATTTTTGCCCAATTCTTTACTTGGATATATATTATTTTCCCAATTGAATGCATATAGTTTTGTGCCAGATTCATTCAAACCAACTAAGTACTTATTATCTAAACCTTTTAAACTAACCATTACTTCAGGCATATTAAAAGTTTTTACATATTTTATAGAATCAGAATCGAAAACAAAAAGTTTATCTTTTTCCCAATTATAAACATATTTCCCACTTGGTTCAATGCTTATTCCTCTTATTGTAGTATAATAATCATCATAACTCGTATAATAATAAAAGCCCTTACCGTTTTTGAAAATATTAATTCTAAATTCTTGACCTTGATATTTTGTGGTAAAAAAATCATAAACATAGAAACTACTATCAATATAAATAAAATTATTCCATTTACCATCAAAATTGTTAAATGTAACTTCTTTTTTAGTATTTAAATTTATTAATTTTGCTCTTGTGAAGTAATATGTTCGGTTTCCATTCATCTCAAAACTTTCATCTTTCACTACTAAAATACTATCGTTCAAACTTTGAAATTTACCATTTTCATTATATATGTAGGAAGTTATATAATTACCAATATAATAATTAATACAAAAGGGTTCTAAGTTATAAATACTTTCAGAAATTAAACTAAAAGCAGAAATTTTGAGTAATGATAACTCAGATTTTTCTCCGAATAAAATTACAGTATCATTTAGCAGGTAAGCAACACTATAATAATTTATTGCAAAACTTTTCAGCAATTTACCTGTTTCAATCTCCCAAAATCTGAAATATTTATTTGCATCGGCAGTAAAAAGTGTTTTTCCATCTTTTGAAATTTGACGATGTGTAATCTTGCCAATTTTCAATTTTTGTGCTTTGAAATCTCCAAAATCTTCCCAGCCAGAAGCGTTGATTAAAGAATCCAAATTCTCCGCTCTCACTCCCACAAAAGCCAGCATCATTATTAATAACAAGTATTTTTTCATAATTCACCTATATTTTCACAAATTTTTCAAAATAAATTTTGCCATTAATTTCATAGCGGACAAAGTAGATGCCCGTTTGCAGTTCAAAAGTATTCACTCTCACCATATTTTCAAAATATTCGGCATCGCAATCGAGTTCTATTCCATTCAAATCATAAATCTTCAAATTCTTGATTCCTGCTTGATTTATATTGATAAAATCGGAGGATGGATTTGGGGAGAGGAGAGGTGAATTATCATTTAAAATAGGTTTTTCTTCAACACTAATAACATTCGTGTTTGTACTTAACAGTTTTAGAATAGGAGAAACACTACCACTTGGGTTTTTTACAAAACCTGTTACAAAAAATAAATCATCTTTGTAATATGTAGTTGATTGATGATTATATTTTGGCTCTTTATGAAAATACTTAAATTTATATTCACGCTCAAATTCATTATTTACCAAAATTACACCAACTTCATTCTTATTTCTGGTTTGATAAGTTATGTAGTATAATTTATTATCTGTTTTATCTATATTGTCAATCATTGCAATATCATAATAAATCTCTTCTTTAAGCAGAATGCCATTTTCATCAAACAATTTAAAAAATCCGTAATCCTGATTATTAATTTTAATGGAACCGAAAAATACAAATCTATTATCTGGCAAATTCTTAAACTTATAGTTTTTATAAATTGCATTAAAATTGATAAGAAATTTTTCATCTTGAACATTTTGTTCATCAATTGATTGAAGAAATAAGCTGTCGCTTTTTGAAACAAGAATTTTTAGTTTATGGTTTTCACCATTTATAATATGTATTGGTTTTTGGTAAGGTTTAAATTGGGAAATCAATTCAAAATTTTCATCATATAAAACAATTGGATTTTTTGTAACAACATAAATTAAATTTCCAATGTGATAAGCATTGTCAATACTATCATAAGTAGTAAGTTTTTTAAGCTCTTGTAAATTGCTGTTATGTAAAAATATATTTTTTGGCTTGGTAATTGAAAACACTTTGTCATCAAAAATTTGGATTATCTCATTAATTTGTATAGAAACTTTCACCGCAGGTGTATCTAATTTTCCAGCGGGTTGTACAATATAATAATGATATTCATAATTAAAACTACCCTCTCCTTGATATATATTTCTATAAAGCATTTGGTAATTAAAATTTGTCCCAACAGTCCCATTTTTAAAACAAAATATTTTTGAATGAAAAATTGAATTTAATGTTCTATGTATTGATCCGAAAGTTTCATTAATATATGGAACATTATAGTTTTTAATTTCGTTTAAAGTATCAATTTTACCATAATCCATAATTACACATTCTTCCTTGATTATTGAATCTACTTGAAATTCATCTCGTATTACTAATTTTACAGTATAATAGCCAGGATTTTTGAAAGTAAAAATTGGATTTTTATAATAAGATGTGTCTCCTTGTGATGTTATCCATTTATGGTATAATGGCTCACCCAATGATTTATCGTAAAAATAAACATCAGCCGGCGATTGATTGCTTTTACTTTTTAATTCGAAATCCGCTTTTAATTTATCCTTAATAACAATTTTCTTTCCCATTGAAGTACTGAACCAATTTCCATTTTTATCTCTAATTCTAAGAGAAACTTGGTAGGAACCTTTTTTGTTATAGATATGAGTTGGAAATTCTTCCACAGATTTATTGCCATCTCCAAAATCCCATTCCACTTGTTGAGAGTTGATATTACTGAAATAAGAGAATTTGATTTCTTTATTTGGATTTTCATAGTATTTATCTGCTGAGATTTTTGCATATTTTTCATTAGAATAAATATTCTGCAAAACAACTTCACCTTTTGTGTTCCAGCAAAGTAATCTATTTCCATCACTATGTATTTTATAAGAAATTGCATTGATTGGGCAGATTAATGTGTCAATTTTCATCATTGTTTTGATATTATAAAATGTAAATTTTGAACTATCGTAGCATACAAAATTTAGTTTGTCATTTAATAAATTGTCAATTGAATAATAAGAATTAATTTTAAAAGAATCAATGAATTTTTTAGAAACTGTATCAAATTTTAGATATGTTTTATCCATTCTTATCAATAATACTTTGGAGTCAAAAGTTGGGAATATTTCTGATATGTTTGGTAAATAGCCAGATTTACTAATATTTCCATTATAATTACTACTTGATACACTGTAATTTAGTAATCTTATTTTCGTTAATAACTTGTAATCAAAAATATTAACAGAAGATGAACTTGAAGATGAATTGTTGTGGTCATTTTTCCAACTGCTGTTATAAGCAGATTCAAGAAAATAAAAATTGCTATCAATAATTTTAAAATACCTTAAGCTATTCAATGAAAATTCTTGTTTGAATTTCATTGTATCAGAATCAATTGAAATAATTACTGAACGTCCAGCTGAATTTGACAACGAACTTCCATCTCCACCACCTGACCTGTAAGATCCCGAATAAGACATTAATATTTCATTATAATTTTTTATGAAATCAATTAGCTGAAATTGAAAATCATAGAGATAATGCCCTTTTGGTATCAATACCCCACTATTAGGTATAAAAGAAAAGTACTTACTAATTTCCATTGTTTCCAAATCAAAAAGAATCAATTCAGTTGGCTTATCAAAATTTGTATATTTATGCAAAATCAACGCACTCGTACCGTCAGATGAAAAATTAAAATATTGTGTATTAATATGATTTAAATAAAATGAATCCACCAAAACCCCAGTTTCTACATTCCATTTCTTCAGAACACCTATATTTTGATATGTGAAATAATATTTTCCATCTGCAGATAATTGAAACTTATCAATCTTTTCAAGCACTTCTTTCTGCTTTTTATATGTTCCAAAATCTTCCCAACCAGACTCCGCTTTCACTCCCACAAAAGCAAACATCATTATTAATAACAAGTATTTTTTCATAATCTTCAAATTCCAAAAATAACTTTTTTCAAAATTGTTCTTCCCATTATTATAATGACACATCAAACAATAAAATTACTCACTAAAAACAAAATAATTTTAAATAAATTTGAAAAAATTGAAAAATATGTTTAATTTTCTTTTTTAATGATTGTAATTCTCCCAAAAACATAGATTGTATCTGTAAATATATTCGTATTCTCAACGAAATTGCATATTGCAATTGCTACCATAAATATTGGAAATTCCTTTATATTTATTGCTCAATACTAAAAATATTTCTTGCAAAAAAAATACAAATAATTTGTAAATTTGTATTGATTTAATTGCATTATTTATAAATTTAAAATGGAATATTACTTATGGTTACAAGAATTGAACGTGATACAATGGGCGAAATTGAAGTGCCCGCAGATGCTTATTATGGGGCGCAATCAGCACGCTCTCTTATTCATTTTAGAATCGGTTGGGAAAAAATGCCACGCGAAGTTATCAAAGCGATGGGTATTTTGAAAAAAGCTGCCGCTTTGGTAAATAATGAACTTGGGCTTCTATCAAAAGAAAAAGCAGACTTGATTGTTCAAGCAACCGACGATGTTATCAAAGGCAAACTCGACGAGCATTTTCCGCTTTCAATTTGGCAAACCGGCTCCGGTACTCAATCAAATATGAATTCTAACGAAGTGATTTCCAATCGTGCTATTGAAATTGCAGGTGGAGAGCTTGGTAGTAAAAAGCCCGTTCATCCAAATGATGATGTTAATAAATCACAAAGTTCTAATGATACTTTCCCAACCGCTATGCACATTGCGGCGGCAATGGAAATCAATCGTAATCTTATTCCTGCTGTTACAAATCTTAGAAATACTTTGCACGCAAAAGCAGAAGAATTCAAAGATATTATCAAAGTGGGCAGAACTCATCTTATGGACGCTGTTCCATTGACTTTGGGACAAGAATTTAGTGCTTATGTTCAGCAATTGGATAATGCTTTGCATAGAATTCAACTTGTTTTGCCGGGAATTTATGAACTTGCATTGGGTGGAACTGCTGTTGGTACCGGCTTGAATGCTCATCCTGAATTTGCAGTTCGTTCCAGCCAAAAAATTGCAGAATTAACCGGCTTGCCTTTTGTTTCTGCTCCAAATAAATTTGAATCATTAGCAAGTCATGACGCTTTAGTTTTTGCTTCGGGTGCTTTGAAATCGCTTGCAACTGCATTGATGAAAATTGCAAATGATATTCGCTGGATGGCAAGTGGTCCAAGATGCGGTTTTGGCGAATTATCTATTCCTGAAAATGAGCCGGGCTCTTCGATTATGCCAGGGAAAGTAAATCCAACTCAATCAGAAGCTATGACAATGGTTGCTGTTCAAGTGCTTGGAAATGATGCCACAATCAATATTGCCGGAAGCCAAGGTAATTTTGAATTGAATGTATTCAAGCCCGTTATTATTTATAATTTCTTGCAATCAGTTAGATTGCTTGCCGATTCTTGCACTATGTTCAACGAACATTGCGCCGTTGGAATTGAGCCAAACAGAGAAAAAATTCAATTCTTTGTTGAAAATACTCTTATGCTTGTAACTGCTTTGAATCCACATATTGGCTATGATAATGCCGCAAAAATTGCAAAATATGCTCATAAGAAAAATCTTACATTGAAACAAGCGGCTGTTGAATTGAATCTTTTAACCGAAGAAGAATTTGATGCAAAGGTGAAGCCCGAAGAAATGCTTGGACCAAATGCAGATAAATAATAAGTTTTAATTAAATAAAATTGAAAACCTTCCCACTTGGGGAAGGTTTTTTTTATTAAGTCAATTCCACAAACACTTTATACAAACACTCATCTTCTATATAAATAATGCCGTTACTTTCGGCAAGAGCTTTTCCTTCCTCAGAAGTGATGCCTTCTTGAAGCCAAATACACTTAACATCACCTTTGATTTTTTTTCTTTCTACTGCCTCTTTTATAATATCAAGAGCAAATTCCGAAGGTCGAAACACATTAATCATATCAATATTTTCTTCCACTTCAAGAATATTTTGGTATGAATTCATCTTTGCAACAATTTCATGATTTGGATTGATTGGTATAATATTATAGCCGCTCTTTTTCATAAATAGTGGCACAGAATGAGCCGCTTTATATGGGTAAATCGACATTCCAACAACGGCGATTGTTTTGTAATTTTCAAAAATTTCTTTATAATTCATAAAATCCTAAATAAAATTATTAAAAATTGAATAACAAAAAAAAGTTATTTTATTGTAATTGCTTATTTGAAAGGAAAGTAAATATTTTGCTCTGATGCTTGTTAGAAATAAAACTCAAATTCGACAGTTGAAGCAACTAACTGAACAAAAATTGAATCTGTTGCGTTGCATGTTAATTTTAAAATTGATTTGTCTATTATAAAAACAGTCGGAGCAATATATTATTTTCTTCTATCGCTTATTAATTTTAAAACTTCTTTAACATATTCAATAACAGACGAAATTAAAATATATTTTTCAAGCCTTAAATATACTTCAGTTGATCTAAAACAATTATTTTCTCTGCTTTAAATATTTAATTCTTAATTATAATTTAAAAATTT
>JANJUO010000095.1 GCA_024710535.1 bacterium | reverse complement strand
CCTTTGATATCGCTTATCACGTTATGCAGTTTTATATTCATCAATTCGAATGCTTTCTGCATCCTTAGAATATTTTCAGATGAAGAGTCTATCAAACTCTCTCGTTGCCGTACGTAAGTGCGCAACTCACGTATCTCTTCTTTGGGAATAAATGAGGCTCGTAACAATCCGTAACTATGTACTTTTTGGAGCCAACGACTATCTTTATAGTCAGATTTTTGAGCAGGAATATTACTTACATGGCTCCCATTTACCAAATATACTTCTATTCCTGAGGATTCTATTATATCATATATAGGAACCCATAACACTCCAGTTGCTTCCATTGCTACAGTTTCTACTTTTTCAGCTTTTAAATAATTTACAAGCTCAATCAACGATTCTGTATAAGTGGAAAAAACTTTCACTGTTTCTCCATCAGTTGATACATGTAGGTTTTGTGAACCAATATCAATTCCACAAGCATGTGGATGTATTTTTGGCATTCCATCTTTTGACATATTTTTAACCCTTTTATAAATTTATAAAAAAATTACGTAAGCCGAAAGTTTAAGATATAAGTATGCTCCTAAACGGGAAAACTAATATTCTTATGAATATGTTTCGCCAATTCTCCAGTAACCACTTTCGGTATCAGCCTCGGAAACGGGTATTAAACACCAATCGAAGTACGATAACTTTCTTACGCAACTTTATAACGATAATTTGTTCATTTTCTTTTTAGTGAAAACGAAGTTTTCAGTGTCGCCTCGGAATGACGAATTTTCAGTTAAGAATATTGTGCAAATCTAGAATGGAATATTGCTTGTATGAAAGCAACTTGGTATATTATCTAACAAAGAGATGTGAGTTGATATGGACATACATTGATCTTGCAAATTTTTAGTAGAAATTAAATCATTCCGAGCGGATTCCTTTGATAATATCCTGATTGGATGCACGCATTGAAGGATAAATTGTTGCAATTGTCGATAAGACCAATGATACTGCGGCAACAATCAAAACATCGTTAAAATTCACGCTTACCGGTATTGCATCAATGATATATTTATTGGTATCAATTGCAAACCATTTGAAGTTGATCTGCCCATAGCAAAATCCAAGTCCAAGCAATATGCCGGCAAGTGTGCTGATTATTCCAATAAACGAGCCCTCTGCAAGAAAAATATTTCGAATAACTTTGCTATTTGCTCCCATTGCTTTCAATGCCGAAATATCCGATCTTTTCTCCACAACAGTCATCGTTAGAGAAACCAATACATTAAAAACAGCAAGAATTATTATCAAACTCAAAATCAAAAAAGCTGCAATTCTCTCAAACTTCATAATCTTATATAAATCATTATTCAAGTCTTGCCAAGTTTCAATTTTATATTCATTTTTGAGACTTTTCTTTAATTCATCTCCAATTTGATAAGATTTGTAAGTACCCTTGATTTTCAATTCAATTGACGACACAATCTCACCGGGTGTATGGAAAATTTTGCGGGCAGTAGGCATCATAACAAAACCATCGCGTATGTCGAAATCCTGTATGTTCGTTTGGAATAATGCAGTTACAACTACATTTATACTCTGGTAGGGCTTAAAAGATGAAATTGATGATTCGATAATACGAGGTGAAACAATTTTTACAGAATCACCGGGCATTACTTTTAATTTTTCGGCAAGACCTGCACCAATAATAATTCCGGGAGTTTCGTCCTCGAGAGTCAGTTTGAATTTCCCGGCAACAATATTGGATTTCACTTCGCTATAAAAATCAGCTGATTTCTTATCTATTCCTTGCAAATTAAAAACCTGAACAATATTGTTATTGATTCCTACAACTTTTCCCGATAATAATTTCGATGACAGAATTACATTTTGATTTTTATTGATAATTTGCATTATCGAATCGCTATTCATTAATCTATTTCCATCTTTGGGGCTAATTCTGATATGCGGATCATAGCCCATTAATTGCCGTTCGGTAAGTTCTTGAAAGCCATTGAAAATTGACATTACAATTATCAAAGCCGCCACTCCAACCGTTATTCCAATTATAGATATGAAAGAAATAATTGTGATGAACTGAAAATTTCTTTTCGTGAATATATATCTAATCGCTATGATAAGTTCAACAGGCATTCTAAAAAGCATTTGGAATATGATTAATTTCCGGCTTACTTGAACGCAAATCTATACCGATAAAATCGAATCTACACTCAATATTTTCAATTTTATTTACATACAAATATGCCTCTGCCACTCTACGAATATTTTTGATTTTTGCATTGGTCATCGAGAGAACCGGGTCGCCATATTCATAGGAACTACGAGATTTCACTTCAACAAATACTAACACATTTTTATCTCGACAAACAATATCAATTTCTCCGGATTTTCCAAAAGTAAAATTTCTTTTAATAATTTTGAATCCCTGATTTTCTAAGTATTCAACAGCAATGTCTTCTGCTTTGCTGCCTTTACTCCTATTATTGATAGTTGTTTCTGTCATTTATTCTTTGTCTCGCTTGATTATAATAACAGTTCTATCATCGGTATATGGCGTATTTACAGCGAATTTCTGCACTGACTCAATAATTTTATAAGCAATATTCCTTGGTGATTCTTCTTTATTTTCGCGAATAATATCAATTATTCTTTGTTCTCCAAAAAATTCACCCTCAGATGTTTGAGCTTCGTTGATCCCGTCTGTGTAAAGTGCAAGAATATCTCCGGGACGCATTATTAGATTTTCTACTTTGAATTTTTGATTTTTAACAATTCCAAGCAGACCCCCTGTTGGCTCAAGCATAGTAACAGAATCCTTATCAGGTCGGTAATGTATTGGCGAGCAGTGTCCGGCATTTGCATAAAGAACAAGCCTGTTTGTGGTGAGCGACAATTCACAATAGAAAAGCGTAACAAATCTTTCGTAAGGAAATGTTTCAAAGACCAAAGTATTCAATCTTGAAAATAAACTCGACATTTTTGGTGAAAATACTTGTGCCATTTTCACGGCACCGGATACGAAAAGTGCTTGAATTGCAGCAGGTAAACCCTTGCTTGCGGCATCACAAATCAATACTCCAAGACGCTCCTCTTCGTCATCCATATTTCTCAAATAATCAAAATAATCGCCACCAACTTCGCTATCGGGAATACAAGCACCAAATATCTTGTAATCATGAAATTCCATATAATGCTCGGGCAGTAGATTTCTTTGGATTTCTGCCGCTTTGTCGATATCGCGTTGCATTTTTTTCTGAACTTGCTCAGATAATAATCCTCTTAATGCGACAGTTGCCAAACTACTAATAATACTCAAAGTTTCATAAAATGATTGCAAAATTTCAGGAGCATTAAATCCGAGTATATATTGATAAAACTTGCCATGCGAAGTTTTTATAATTTCTCCGACACCAGTAACAGAATATACGAATATTCCTGTTTGAAGAAGAACGGGATCTTTCTCGTAGTTAAGTTTTGTTCGAACAGTTACCAAATCTTCAACAATTGGATGGTCTTTTATTAGAATTTGATAATTATCGGGAATATGCCTAACATTTCCATGCTGATATTTTAATGTATAGGAATATCCGTCACTGTTCAATTCCCAAATTCGCCCTCCGATAATTTTGAACTCTTCGTGTTTAACAACTTCATTTATTAAATTCGAAAGAAATTCTATTCCGGTTTTGAATTTTCCGGTAGTAATTTGTTCGAGTAATTTATAAGTATCTCTTTGGTTTAAACTGTCGTAATACATATTTTAGAATATTAATTGGAAAATTAGTTTAATTAATCAATGCAAAATTACAATATTTATAATTAATTTTCATTCAAAAACATTTAATTGAAATTATTTATTTTGTTGCCAACTATGCTTTTCTTTCTAATCCGGTTTGATTGTTACCAGATTCCAATCATTATCATTGAAATATTTATCTGCAACAAATTTCAGGGAATCGAGATTTACTGCATCAATTTCTTTGATAGTTGCAAGACTGTCTTCGTAATAACCAAGTTGGAATTCATTTTTTACAAGTGATTGAATCCTTGAAGACTTGCTTTCCATTTCCATAATTACGCTTGCTTTTAGTTGCTCCTTTGCTCGCCTTAATTCGGAATCTTTAATTTGATTGTTGCGAATATTCAAAATTTCTTTCATCAAAGACTGCTTCAACCTTTTTTCATTGCGATTATCAGTTGCCGAATAAATGTAGAATCCTCCACAATCTTCGAAAAGTTGAAGTGAAGAATAAACCGAATATGCAAGACCGGATTTTTCTCTGATATTCTGATATAATCTGGAACTCATTCCATCGCCAAAAAGCACATTCAGAACAGACATTGGATATCTTTCAGGTGATTTTATGCCCTCGATTCTTTTTGCAAAAAGCAAATGAGTTTGCTGGATTTGCCTTTGAACAATTATTTCTTTATTGGAAATAATTTCAGGAGTACTCCTTTCAGGAATATGAAAATTCAAACTTGGCAATTTCAAATATTTTTTTGCAAGATTTATTAATTGATGATGTGGTATTGCTCCCGAAACAACAACAATTATATTCTGTGGCTGGAAATATGTTTGATGGAAATTTTTGAGTAATTCCGAAGAAATTTTCGAAACAGAATCAACTGTTCCAACAATTGGATTACCAAGCGGATGAGTGCCAAAAAGCAAATTATCGGCAAAATCGAAAATTTGCTCTTCGGGATCATCTTCATAAGACTTTATCTCTTCGATGATAACCGATTTCTCTTTCTCAATATCTTTGCTACGCATTTCGGGATTCATAACAATATCCGAAAGCATTGCAAAAGTTTTATTAAAATGTGAATTTAGTGCCCGCACATAAAACAAAATATTTTCTTGTGTTGTAAACGCATTTGTATATGCTCCGAGCGATTCAAACGAAGTTGCAATTTTTCTTGCACTTAGTTTTTTTGAACCTTTGAAAATGATATGCTCAAGAAAATGAGCCATTCCGGCAACGCCATTGAAATCATCTCTGGCACCAACCTTCACGCAAATGCCAAGAGCATACGATTCCGAATCGGGCAAATATTCCGAAAGAATTCTTACACCATTATCTAAAGTTGTTTTGAAATATTTATTTTCGTTTAAAGTTTTTACTGATTTCACAAATTTTTATCAATTTACATATTAAAGAAAGTATAATCGAAACAAACAGTTCAGTATTTTAAGAATATCAATTATTATCTTATTCAAATGAAAATAATTGAAAATATTCAATGGCAAAGTAAAGTGAATTTGTAGAATTGATTTCCTATCTCATACATATTTCAAATAATCAAGATGTGAGTTTATGCTAATTAATTCGGCGACTCTGAAAGTGCTTCTATCCCTTGTTTGAATAAATAAAGTAAATTATTATTTTCAATTTGATCAATATATAAAATTGGTAACTACCAAGCCAAGTTAAACAAATATACTTTTTTGGGCAATTTGCATATTTGAAATTAAATAAATAAAAAAATTCCTTGAAATTCCTTATCGGGTTTTTTAATGAATTTTCATTTTTAAAATATCTTTACTTTGAAAAAATATAACGTTTATTTCTTTGAAATAACAAAGAACTCAAAATTTTAAAAAGCGGCAGGGTAGTTACTTTATATTAATTTGAATCCAACTCAAGATCAATTTGGCAAACTAAACCAAAATGTTGTTCCCTTCCCAAGTTCGCTTTCTACCCATATTTTGCCTCCATGCATTTCAACAAACTCTTTGCAAAGAATAAGCCCAAGTCCGGTTCCTTTTTCGTTTTTTGTACCGGGAGTAGAGATATTTTCATCAATTTTGAATAAATTATCAATTCTACTTGGTTCGATTCCAATTCCATTATCGGAAATAGCAATATGAATGAATTCGCCTACTTTCATAGATGCAATTGAAATCTCACCGCCTTCCGGTGTGTATTTAATTGAATTAGAAATCAGATTTCGAATAACAGTATTGATTAAATTTACGTCCATTTTGGCAAATGCAGATAATTTCACTTTATTATGCAATTTCAGATTTTTATTATGTGCCGAAGGCTGAAGCAATTGAACAATATTATCTAATAAAATATATAAATTAGACTCCGAAGAACTGCATTTTATTTTGCCACTTTGCGACCTTGCCCAAACTAATAGATTTTCTAATAGTGCAAATAAATTTGAAGCAGAATTTTTCATCAAAAGCAAAATATTCATTAATTCTTCTTCTTCTAAATCATGATAAGAGTCATAAATCAGTTCGGCAACCTGCTTGTAGTTGCTGATTGGATTTTTTAAATCATGTGCAATGATAGAAAAAAACTTATCTTTGGTTATGTTCAGATTTTTCAATTCCTCATTCGATTTTTTTAGATTTTCCTCAGCAATTTTTCTTGCAGTGATGTCTTTAACTGTTCCTTCGTAATACAATACATTCCCATTTTCATCATAAAAGCATCGGGCATGCTCGTTAACATAAATATTGGTTCCGTCTTTTTTCTTCCAAATCACTTCGAAATTGTTAATGAAGCCATTTCTTTCGATTTCTTCAATGAAAATCTTTCTTGAAGAAGTATCCTCATAACCTTCATATTCAATATCGCGTTTTTGCAAATCTTCGAAAGAATCAAATCCCAAAATCTCTATTAATTTTGGATTTGCCATCAAAATATCGCCTTTTCTATTGGTACGATAAATTCCAATTGGTGCGTTATTGAAAATATTTCTGAATCGAAGTTCACTCTCTCTTAGTGCATTTTCTGTTAATTTTCTTTCTGTAATATCTTGTGAAGTTCCCATCATAATAGCCGGATTGCCATTTTCATCATAATCGGTATAGCCTTCGGCATAGATAGTATGAACGGAGCCATCTCGATGAATAACTCTATATTCAAGCGAAGGTGAGTATTTGCCTGACAAATTCGAATTCATACTATTTAAGAATGCGTCTTTATCGTCCGGATGAATAATTTCAAGCAATGCGGCTGGATTGCCGTCATAAGTTTCAGGATCAATATCATAAACCTGAAACATACCTTTCGACCATTTAACTTTATTGCTTTTTAATTCCCAAGTCCAATTGCCAAGTTTTGCAAGTTGTTGAGCAAATTCCAAATCGAATTCGCTCTTTTTTAATGCTTGTTCGGCAACTATTCTATCCGAAATATCAAGCATTGTTCCATGAATAAGGTCATTTATCAAAACAAAATTCAAAATAACTACTACTTCTCTTCCAAATTTAGTGTACATTGTAATTTCATAATTTTCTACTTTGCCCTTTTCCCAAACTTCTTCGATTAGAAACTCTCTTTGTTCAGGATTCTTATATTGGAGTGGGGTTTCCCTATCTTGGAATTCTTTCAAATTTGCAAATTCCAGAATGTCAAGCATAGCTTTATTTGCGTAAATAACCTTGCCTGTTTTATGAACTTGAAACACTCCAATTTTTGAATTGTCGATAATAGTTCTGTATTTTTCTTCACTGGAAATTAACTGAAAATGCTCGTTTTTTTCTTTGGTAATATCGCTATAGGCAACAACCACTCCGTAATCGCCTACTTTTAGTGGTTTTGCTGAAACATTGAGCCATACAATAGAATCATCATTTCTGACAATTCCCATTTCCACATTTTGGATGAGCCTATCCTCAATTAATGCTTTTACGCTCGGAAAATCTTCATTTTGAAAGGCAGTTCCGTCAGGTTTGATAATTTTCCAATCAGAGCTATGAATATTTCTTTGATTATGCACCTCAGCAGGCAATCCAAGCAATTCCTCTGCTCTTCTGTTAGTTTCTAATATATTGCCATTTTTGTCTGATATCGAAATACCAAGTGGGAAAGTATCAAAAAGAGTTTGGTATTTTGCATTGCTGATTTTCAATAATTCTTCTAATTTTTTCTTTTCGGTAATATCTTGAACTGTTCCAAAAACCAGATTTTGTTCTTTGTCTAATTCTGCAATAGTATGTATATCAACAATTACACCATCAAGTCTTTGAATTTTATATTCGATATTATACGGAATATTATTTTTTATCAAATCAGAAAGAGTATTTTGCAATAATGATTTGAATTCAGGCAAAGCTTGCATCCTAACTTCATCAATTGGGATAACATTTGAATACGTTCCATAAATATTTTTCGCAGTATCGGAAGCAGTAATTAGCATAGTATTCAAATCTAATTCCCAATATCCAAATTTACCGATATTTCCGGCTTTTTTGAAAGAAAAATTATTGCTTTTCTGAGAAATTAATTCATTTTCCAATCTAATTCTTTCGGCTCTTTCTAATTCCAATTCGGATTTAAGCACTTCATTTTGCTTAATCAATTCATCTGTTTTCATAAAACACTCGGTTTTATTGTTGATAATTTAATCCCTACTTCGATACATTCATCGTTCTTGTCAATCTCTTTGTCGGTGTTTTGAGCACATAACTGTAAATACCGCTTGGCAAATCGCTTAAATCAATCTCTTTTTCGTATTTACCCTTAAGAAGCGGTTCGTTAATTATTTCTTTAACGGTATTGCCAAGCATATCAATTACATACAATTTGGTTAATCCGGTTTCGATAATTTCAAAATTTATTTTTGTTGAATTGATTGCAGGATTTGGAGTATTTTGGGCAAGTGCGAGTTTGCCGTCCTGATCGAATAAACGCGGACCACCTTCATTACAGAATCCTTTTAAAGTAAATTTTGATGATTCTTCGAAAATTCTGACTTTCCAAAAACCAATCGGCACAGTTTGTTCGATATTCATAAGGCAGAGACTATCATTCCCAAGCCCAACTTTGAATTCAAACGATGCAAGAAGCGAATCTGCCCCAAATTGCGCCGGCAAATTAATGAGCAATCTTCGATTATTCCCAACATAAACACTTTCTTCGAAATTGCTCAATGGCTCAAGCAAAGTCGGATTGAATGTCAAATAAGTTTGAAAGCCGGTAATACTCGATTTAATACCTTTTTCTGTTAAATTTTTGATATAGAAGTTCAATTTTACAACTTCGCCGGGCTCTCCGCTAATATCATTTGTATAAATTGTGAGCGAATCGTTGCGTGCAACTTCTCCCGATCCCCATAAATTAATAATTGTAGGATTGCCCAATCCGTCATTTTCGAAAATAATTTGAGCATTTTTTCTGCCAGGAGTTTCAGGTGAAAATCTAACAATCATCAATAAATCTTCGTTTGGCTGAAGGAATTTTGCATCATTACCCTTAACAAATGAAAATTCTTTTTGATACGAACCGGCAATTTTTATGTTTGAAATATTAATCAAAGTTGATGATTTATTGGTTACAACTGCAGTGATAATTGTATCGCGATTATCTCCAATATCAACAACACCAAAATCATAAAGCAATTGATTTGCAAACAAACTTCGCTCGATTCCCAAGCCGGAAAATGAACTTGAGTAACTATATGCAGGAATTTCTATATTCAAATTTGCATTCTTCTGACCCAGAGAAACAGGCGCAAATCTCATTTCATAAGTAATTGTATCTTTTGCTTTTAATTCAAATTTAGAATCATATTCATCATTGATATTAAAATCATTAATGTTGCCGATTAATTCCATTTTCTGAACATTTATGGGAAAATCTGAATGATTAATTATCAGACCGCTAATCACAGAATCACGTAAATTATTAACAACAACTCTATCAAAATCCACACTTTTCATTTCGATATTTGGCTTAACAAAGAAGAATGATGAATCAGAAATATCTGCTTGTAGTTCGAATTTCTCAATATTCCATATTTTTGCAGTTTTATCCCAAGACGAAGTTACAACAGTTGAGCCATACTTGCCAAAAACTGCATTGGTTACCATATCTGTATGCTCTCTCAATACGTTGTTTTGTGTGTAACTATTCAGAGGTTCGGGCAAACCGTTTTCTGCATTCCATGAGCGGGCAGTTGCATCACCACCTGCAGTCATCAAAATTTCTTTATTCTTGGTAATATGGAAATAAAATCCTGAATAAATCATATTCGTATTTTCTTCGTGTGCAACAGTATAGAGAGTATCTGCGGCTGTCATATTAGTTTTTGCACCACTATTATCCCAAACATAAACGTGTCGCGGTGATTTAGAGCCAGTTGCAACTGAAATTTTTCTGCCATCAGTATTGAATGCTACGTGCATATTTGTACCTGAACCCTCGCCTGCAGACATAAATGTTTTTATCGGCTCATCATTTGCTGTGTAATTTTTCCAATTCCACAATCGGGCCGCACCATCATTATACACTGCGGCAATGATTTCCGAGTTAGTTGGATGAAAAGTTACAAACCAGGTTGCAAAATTTACTTTATAAAACAACTCTTTTGCCTCACTCCAATCGCTTGTATTCCAAGCAATAATTTTGCCGTTATTATCGCAAGCTACCATATATTTGCCATCATTAGAAAATGCCGCATTTCTAACAATATTCAATTTCCCCTTAATTTCTTTGATTTGATTGCCTATTTTATCGAAAATTACAAGCGTTGAATCTTCTGTAGCAACAAGAATATTTTCGTCATTCATATCAAATTCAGCCCAATTTACGTGGCTATTCAGCTTTAAAACTAATTTCTTTTCGGCAGTTTTTGCGTCCCAAATCACAGCTGTAGAGTCATCGCTTGTTGTAATAATCAAATCGCCACTTTTGCTGATTTGTGCGGAATTAACTTTGCCTTTATGAACCAAATCTGTTGTTATTCCAAGATTATTGGGCCACATTTGAAAAATTCTAATCCAAGCAGAATCGCATTGAATATCAGTCACAATCCATTTGTATTCTAAGCCGCCTTGATTGGTTACAACAATAGATGTATCCAATTTTGTACCTGTTTTTTTAATCAGATTAATTTGCACCAAATCCTGTGGCAGAACACCTTTCCAGCGAATATAAAGCGTATCGCCAACAATTAACTTCTCGCCACCGTTTGGAGAAATAATATCTATAGTTTTTTCTTCGGGCAAAATTTGAATATTTGGAAAGCCGCCTGTCATATAAATAGGATCGCTCAAACAAGCATTGCTATGTATTTTCAATTCGTCGAAGGTCAATTTTGGTGGATCGGTTGGGGTATATTCTATATCAAAATCATGCCTTTGGTTTTTCATAAGCCAAAATCCCTTCTGATTTCCTTTCACCATTTTGAAATGAGGATTTTTCAAAGAAAATGAATCAATAAAAATATCATCATTAATTGCAGTAATTTCACCTGAAATAGTTTTTTTATTCCCCGGAGTGATCGAACTAAATGCCAAAAACTTTGTAGAACTTATTAATCTTGGTTTATTGGCAATACTACTTTTATATGAAAAATTTGCCCCCACAGATTTGCTTGTAATTTTTATCGAGATATTATGCTCATCTTCGCAAGTGAAATCTTGGGTCCAACTTAATGTACAAGGTTTGTAACCTTTGGCAAATGACAATGCAAGTTTTGAAATATCAAGAGTATTTTGCTTTGCATTAACATTCTCAATCCAGAATCCATCAGTTTGTTCTGCAATTTTTTTCAATTTCGAACTGATTTTTCTACCAATTTCAATAATAATTATACGTACATTTTCTGCTTTTGCTTGAGCAATAATCTTATCTTCATCAACTGCGCCCGAGCCATCTGTAATGAAAATCACTACTTTTTTGTATTTCGCTTTCGATGCAATAGTAATTGGATTTGCCGGACTATTCAAAAAGCCGGCATTAAGAAGTGATCCCTCGGATTTCGTCCATAAATTAACTTCCTGATACAATTCAGTTCTGTTTGAAGTGAATTCTCTATTGAAATAATTCAAATAATTATATGAAGTTAGAGAAATCTCGCATTTAGATGTATCGATTTGCTTAATCAAATTATTTACAAGAGTTTTCCCAATTAAAAAATTATCATCGCCAATATTACTTTTATTCAAAGCAAGGTCGAATGTAATAACAAAACTAAGATTCTCATTCAATGCGGGATTCACGCAAGCCGGATCATTAAGTTTGCTGATAATTTGCTCATTTCTTGTAACAAAAAAAGCACCCTTATTCAACGAATAATCAGGAATGCCATTGCTATCAACAACAATATATCGGGCACTTACTGCAGGATAATTTGCAGTATTGTAATCAAAAAGATAGAAAAAACTCTGTGCGGATAGATCAAAACCAAGAATCAAAAACACACAAACAAAAATTATATTTTTTATCATAATACTTTTCCTAAATTAACTCTTTATGCAATACAAATATAATGAAATCAAAT
>JANJUO010000401.1 GCA_024710535.1 bacterium | reverse complement strand
AACATATTTTGCAAAATCTTTAAATCCATTTCAAAGCATAATATTTGCAATTATAATAATAATATTATTTATTTATTTAACAAAATATTATGAAATTATATTTAATTTGAATACATATAAAAAATTGCTTAGTAAATAAATTTCACCAATAATAATTTCAAATCCACATCTATTTCATTAATAAATAATATTTATAATACATTATACTTTGTTAAAATTTACAAGTAAATAATTATTATTTATTATAATATTAATTTTATTGTTAATTAATATAAAATATAAAAAAACAGCTCAGAATATAATAAAAATACTTGAAATTATCATCTGACAAGTTAAAATCATCATCTGACGACTTAGAATAACCTTCTGATAACTTAGAATAACCTTCTGACAACTTAAAATTATCTGCTAACAACATAACATAATCATCAGACAACTTAGAATAAACAGCCGACAACTTTGAATAAGCAAATAATAACTTAAAATAATTAACTGAACACTTAGAATTAATATCATACAACTTAGAATTACCAACTGATAACTAAGAATTATCAACTGATTGCTTGAAATTATCTTAAGATAAGTTGGAATCACTATCAGATAAATTAGAATAACTATCAAACAACTTATAATTATCTTCTAACAAATATTATAAAAAAACATACAATTATTATTAATAAAATGAAAATGAAAATTAAACAATAAAATCAAATGAACTAATAAATAAAATTCAATAATCTTTTTAAAATAACAAAATTGACAAAAATTATTCAATAGAATAGAATACAAACCGAAAAATATGCATAAAATTACATTTCATTCAACATAAATTTTATTTTTTGTAATTAAAAAATTAGAATGAAAAGATAAAAAGCTAATTATCACGTTTTTTGCACAATTAAAAAAATTAAAATGTTATTATTCCTGAAATATTTTGCTCGCACTTTTTCTCTTTTTTGCAGTATGCCCAAAAATTCGTAAATTGCATCTTTAGATAATTCAAATATTTCAAATAAATTTTACAAATTATATGTCTGATATTCAAAAAAATGACCAGGAATTAAGAAGGGAAGAAGAGTTGCATTTGCTTGAGCAATCCGGAGTGAATGCCTATCCCTATTCCTATAACAAAACTCATAATGCCATAGACATTTTGAACAATTTTGATGATAATTCGCCCGAATTATTTGCAGAAGTTTCTATCGCCGGTAGAATTATGAGCATTCGCAAAATGGGCAAAGCAAGCTTTTTTCACATTCTTGACCAATCCGGAAAAATACAAGTTTATCTCAAAAAAGATGAATTACCTGAATTTTACGAACAATTCAAATTGCTTGATATTGGCGATATTGTTGGAGTTTCAGGCTTTGGCTTCCGCACAAAAACAGGCGAAGTCTCAGTTCATGCAAAGAATGTTGAACTACTTTGCAAATCATTAAAACCGCTTCCAGTTGCCAAAGAAGAAATTGACGAAGACGGAAATAAAATTATTCATGATGCTTTTGCCGATAAAGAACTTCGCTACCGCAGACGCTATATGGACTTAATTGTAAATGCCAACGTTAGAGAAACTTTCTTGAAACGCACAAAAATTGTAACTTATATCAGAAGATTTCTTGATGGAATGGGCTATCTTGAAGTTGATACCCCGACATTGCAACCGCTTTACGGAGGAGCAAGTGCGCGTCCATTTATCACTCACCACAACGCTTTAGATGTTGAATTTTATTTAAGAATAGCTCTTGAATTGTACTTGAAACGCTTGATTGTTGGTGGATTTGAAGGTGTTTATGAAATTGGCAAAAATTTCAGAAACGAAGGTATGGACCGCACTCACAACCCAGAATTTTCTATGCTTGAACTTTATGTTGCGTATAAAGATTATATGTGGATGTTGGATTTAACCGAGCAAATGATTCACGAAGCGTGCTTGATGGCAAATGGAACTGCCGAAATTGAATATGATGGCAACAAAATTTCGCTTGAAAGACCATTCAGACGTGCAAAAATGTTTGATTTATACAAAGAGCATACAGGATTTGACCTAAAGGGCAAAACTCGCGATGAACTTGCTGAAATTGCCGCAAAATTGAACATTCACACAGACAAAACAATGAGCAGTATGAAAGTGCTTGATGAAATTTTCAAGGAAAAAGTTGAGCCGCATTTGATTCAGCCAACATTTGTGCTCGATTATCCGGTTGAAATGTCGCCTTTGGCAAAGAAACATCGTGCAGAAGAAGGTTTGGTTGAGCGCTTTGAATTATTCATTAACGGTGCAGAAATGGCAAACTGCTTCTCCGAACTTAACGATCCGCGCGATCAACGTGCCCGTCTTGAAGAACAGGCAAAAAATCGTGCCGCAGGCGACGACGAAGCAATGGTTGTTGATGAAGATTTCTTGCTGGCACTTGAAGTTGGTATGCCTCCAACAGCCGGTTTGGGACTTGGAATTGATAGAATGGTTATGCTTCTTACCGGAGAAACCTCAATACGTGACGTACTATTCTTCCCGCATTTAAAGCCGGAAAAAAAGTAACAATTTGATTTTGAAAGAAAAAGGGCTATATTGATAAAATGTAGCCCTTTTTATGTGACAATTATTTGAGTTATTTTCCCTTTTCAAGTGTCATTATAAATGGGTAAATTGCAATTTTTGAAAAAGATATTTGAGATTATGAAAAAGTTCATTTTAATAGCAGTAATATTTTTATTGCTATGCAGTGGTCACCTCAAAGCAGGTGAAATTATTTTTGGATGGAATATAAAAAATCCATCAGGGACAGTTTGGGATATGAAATTTATGCCGGATGAAAGTAAATTTATTGTACTTGCTGGCATAACCGAAAGTGGTCAAATTCAGATTAGAGAATCAGAAACGGGGTCTTTAATTCAAACATATCCAAATAATTTTGCATCCTTTGCGAATTTTGAATTTACAAAGGATAGCACAAGAATTTTAATTGCAAACTCGAATTTTTCAGATTTAAGTATGTTTAATTTGAATGATATGAGTTTAATAAAAGAACTTAAATTAAATAATGATACTATAGCCAAATGGTTTACTCATTTAGCAGTAGATCCGATCCGTCCTTATGTATATGTTACAACATACTCTGAAAAAGGTCCTTTGCCACCAATAATTAGAGGTCAAGTTTCAGTTTACAATTACGAAACGATGGAATTAGTTACTCATTTGACAGGATATGATGAAAATGTTTACGATTGTCTTGCAATATCAAAAGATGGGAAATATTTGGCAGCTATCAATAATGGAAAATCGTTTCTCAAAGTATGGTCTCTTGATTCGATGAGTTTAATTAGAAATTTTCAGTTGTATGATAATCAATTACCAAAACGTAACTGTGAAGTAAAAGATATTAAATTCATGAATAATGATTCAGATAATCTTTTTATATCAGGGTTTTTCCCTAAAAATTACACTAATTATTTTGAAGGAATATTTTTATATAATCTAACAAAAAACAACTTAATTGATTCTACTTTCAGAGATATAAGTAGTGGAAATTTTATTTTTTTTAATAATGATAATAAAATTTTGCTTACAAATTCTTTTGCTTTATATGTTTTAAATATTGTAAATAAATCAAAAGAATTTTATTCTATTATTTGGCAAATAGATTCCTTATCTCTTGGATCTAATTTAATTTATTCCAATTTATATAATTTATTTATAGGTAATTTTGGAGCTAAAATATCTATGATAAAATATGATTCAAATGTCGGTGTCACTACATCTAACAGTGACACTTCAACTTTATTTCCAAACCCTACAAATAGTTTAATTAATATTAAATTGAATTGTGAAGAAGGAGAGCAAAATTATGAAATATATAATTCTATTGGAATAATGATAACTCAAAAGACACAAATAACTAATGCTTCGAACTTATTTTCGATAGATTTTTCAAAATATCCAAATGGAATATATTTTCTGAATGTTTATTGCGGAGAAAAATTATCAACATATAAAATAATTAAGAATGGGTAGCAAAATGAAGAAAACAATTTTATTTCTTGATACTATACCCCCAAAATCAGTAATTTTTAAAAATATTTCAAAAAAATAAAAAAATTGTTTGGTAGATTAACAAAAAATATTTAATTTTGAATTCTTGAATTTATTAATTCATGAAATGGTCAGGTAGCTCAGCTGGTAGAGCAATGGACTGAAAATCCATGTGTCGACGGTTCAATCCCGCCTCTGACCACACAAAAATAAAAGCCCTTGAAATTCAAGGGCTTTTTTCATTTTGGTTTAAAATTCTATTTTTTGTATTAGTATTTTCGATTGATTTTGCTGATTTGTAAGAATAATCTCACCAAAATTTTTGCAATTTGCCGGAACAATTGGTATTTGATTTATCGAATAGAATTCAACTTTATTTTCAATTAGGGGATAGATAGTGAAATTTGTTTCCTTGAATTTCAAAGGATTAGCATTTTTATAATAGTAGTTTTCTTGAATATAGAAATCCCAGCCAGATTCATTATTTTGATGAGTAAATCCTCCATTCAATTCTAAAGTATATTCACCTTCTCCTGATGGCACAAAAGTAAATTTATCGGATTTTCTTGAAACGCCGCCCGAGAGAACACTTTTGCGATTTTTATCATAAATATTGAATGCTATATCTGTAAATTTGTTGAAATTATCATCATCCATCGATACAAAAATTGTTACCTTGCTAATATCTTTTCCGATTAAAATTTTCTTTTTATAAATTGAGCCACTTGTAAAATTGACATTCTGATTTTGAGTATATCCAAGAAGACTGCCTGAAATTTCACTTTTAATTAAATCGCGATTATAACCAGTAAATGAAAAATTGCCAAAAGGAGATTTGCCTACTTCAAATTCCAATTTATTTATAATTTTTGGATTAGAATCGAACACAAAAAATTGTACTTCTAAATCAAAATATGAATTTTCTCTTGATTGATAGAAAGAATACGGAAGAATTTCCCAAATTCCTTTGCGAAGTTCATCGCCACTTATATTAAATTCAATTGATTTTCTTAGATTTACATCGCTACTAACACTCATAGTAAACATATCACCATCCGGCTTGAAAAGATATGTTGCCATTCCAAAATGCTTTTTTTCTATCGGTGTGATTTTTATAGTCATCGAACTTGCTCCAATGGGAGTTTCAATGAAAATTCTTTCGATATCACCAACTTTGAGTTCGCGATTTTTTAATTCAAGTTTGTAGTTGTTCGAACTTTCGAATTTGTAAGGAATTATTACTGATGCCTGAATATCAACATCATTAAAGCCACCATTGTTTTCATTTTTTGCCTTACCAAAAATTCTACCGGTATAAATGCCCGGCTTATTTAGTTTTTTGCTGTCGTAAATCAATCCAAAAGAAGCACTCAAATCACCTCTCAAATAGATTTCGGATTTATCTGTACTTAACCAATCTGCATTGCTTGTTAAGGTGAGAGCTCTATAAAAATTATGCTGATTATCTTTGGAAGTATAGTCGGGATATATTGCTTTTAGAGTAACATTTTGCTTGTCATTTTCAGTAGGGAAGAAGCCACCTGCTTTCCAAAATGCTGAGGTTCCTTTTTTATCATTATAATATGTATTTGTTGTGCTTATATCGTAATCATAAATTTTGTTATATTCGTCTCTATCTGCCAATATTTTCAATAACTTATAAGCATCAGGAATATAAACCAAACCATTACCATAATCTATATGCGTATATCCCTCAATAGGTTTTGCAGTAAATTTCAGTGCTTTTTTTATCATTGAATTATTTACGGTCAAGTTATCTTTGAGTGAAGCAGAAAGCAATACAGCAACTGCTCCTGCCACTTGCGGACACGCCATTGAAGTTCCCCAAAACGCATCACCGCCTTCGAATTGAGGAACAGTTGATGAGGCACCTCCCGGAGCAACAACATCAGGCTTAGAGGTTTCTCCACCGCGTGAACTAAAGTGAGTTACCCAATTTTTTGTTCTTGCCGATCCGTACAAATTTTTCAAAATTTGTGGTGGAAGCATCGCTCCAGCAGAAATTACTCCTTTTGCTCCAGCCGGATTACCGGTTGAATTAATGCCGGGACCATTATTTCCATTAGCCACAACAACAACTGCATTTGGATTTTTCATTACAAAAGAATCAAGATAGGTTTCAATTTCGCTTCTTCCCGGAGTTTCAGAGCCAATTCCATAACTCATTGAAAATACAGCGTACTTGAATCCAGCTTCTTTCATAAATTCAATACCATATTCATAAGCTTTCTTCATTGAACTTGTAGTAGTGGCACCACCGGAAAGAGTATTGTCGCCAATTTTTATAGAAACAATATATGCTCCCGGAGCAATACCATCATTACCTTTTGCTCCATAAATTTCATTACCTGCTGCAATTCCGGCACAGTGAGTTCCATGAGAACCATCTGCAGCATTAATAATTATCTGTTTTTTATCTTCATTGACACTTGCTGTAACAACCATCACAGTTTTTTGAGATTTTACTCCTCTTTGAAAATCAAGCAAATCATAGTTGTATTTATATTCAAATTTTGGCATTTCATCATCGATATTTCCATCAGCATCAGTATCGCAATAATAAACCCACAAATCTTTAATGGGTTTTACATAACCGGTTAATTTTGATACATTTGGGTCTGTCTTTGAGATTTTGAATGTTAGAAATGCAAAATTATCATCAGTTTTGCCATTTTGATTAATATCTTTTACAGAAGAATTTTTGAATGATTTATCTTCATCCAAATTTGCAATGTAATATTTATTATCAATTGGTTTAAAATCAAGTTTTTCCCAACCGCTCAATATTGTCTTATCCATAGAAAGAACAGTTTCGTTTTTGATTTTTTCTTGATTTGCTTCTTTGATATTCAATACAATTTGGTTCGAAAAGTCTTGCATATCAATAACTTTTCGTTTACCATCAGGATTTTTGATAAGTCCTGGAATAGTTGGATCAACTGAATTATCCAAAATAAAAATAACAACTCCGCGACCGTCAAATTCAGGATTTGCTTTAATGAAATCGAAACTTCCCATTGCCTTGT
>JANJUO010000073.1 GCA_024710535.1 bacterium | reverse complement strand
TATCTTTTGTTTCGCCCAATTTTTTTAATAATTTCTTTTTTTGGCGTTGAACAAACCAAGATTGAGCAAAAGCAATTCCAATCACTCCAAGTCCGGGCAAAATACTTTCAATTCCAAACATAAAAAAATAATAAAAATATTAAAAAAATCTATCAAACAATCTGCAATTTAATTATCTTTCGTGATACAGACAAATAAATTGAATTCAATACATAATTGTTTTGCAGATGAATCCATAATTTGCTGTAACTTTTCTTAGCAACTATTTTGTTTTTCAAATTATATTATTTAAAAGATCGGCAAAATTATCTATATCTAACAAAGATGTTCTTCGTTTTGGCAACTATCAAAAAAAGAACGAGCAAAGTATTTTGAATTTGCGGAATTGTTTGCATAAATCATGTATTTTTTTCATCTGATGAAATTTAGATCAAATAAAATAAGAATTTGATTCAACTTTGCACTGATATTAATGTCAAAAAAATAAAAAAAATATTTTATCGTTAATATGTTTTAATATTTGTAAATTATTATTTTTTTATGCTCTTAGGAATTAAATGAGAATAACGAAGCAATATACTAACCGCGAAAGCCAATCTCTTGATAAATATTTGCAAGAAATCGGCAGGGTGGAATTGCTAAGTCCGGATGACGAAATTTATCTGGCACAAGCAATCAGAAGAGCCGGTTATGAAGGTAATCGCGCCCTTGAAAGATTAGTTAAAGCAAATTTGAGATTCGTGGTTTCGGTTGCAAAACAATATCAAAACCAAGGTCTTTCTCTTGGTGATTTAATAAATGAAGGTAATCTTGGATTAATTAAAGCAGCGAAAAGATTCGACGAAACTCGCGGCTTCAAATTCATCTCTTATGCAGTATGGTGGATTCGTCAGTCTATATTACAAGCACTTGCAGAGCAATCGAGAATTGTTCGATTACCATTGAATAGAGTGGGAGCACTTAATAAAATCGGGAAGGAATTTTCCAGATTGGAGCAGGAATTTGAGCGTGAACCAACTGCCCAAGAACTTGCCGATCAATTGAATATGAGTGTTAATGAAATTTCTGAAACAATCAAAATTTCAGGAAGACATCTATCTGTGGATGCGCCATTTGTACAAGGTGAAGACAATAGATTGCTTGATGTGTTGCCTAATGAGCAACAGCCACCACCTGACTCTGAATTGATCCGTGAATCTTTACGTGTGGAAGTTCAGCAAGTACTAACAACACTCTCTCAAAGAGAATCTGAAGTTATTAAACTCTATTTTGGATTAGAGGGGCAAACACTCACTCTTGAAGAAATTGGCGAAAAATTCAATCTTACAAGAGAAAGAGTTCGCCAAATCAAAGAAAAAGCAATACGCAGACTCAGACATGCGTCTCGCTCCAAATCATTGAGGTCATATTTGGGTTGATACTTACTAAATTTGTAATTATTGAACAGTAGAAATTGAAAATCCTCTTTAATAGAGGATTTTTTTTTAATCCAAAAATCTGCGTTTCATCTCCATAGTTGGAATTATACATTTGTATTTTTTTCGTATTATTAAATGGCGATTTTTTGCTATCAAATCATAAATAAAATTTCGAATTGCTTTGGGAATAACTTTTAATAAATTCAAATATTTTATGGGGCTACCCAAATAATTACATACTTGCAATGCGGCGTCTGATTGGATAAATGCTTGATTTTTATCGATGAAAACTACAGTAGAAAGATCGCTGAAATTCAGATCGAAATGTTGCAAAATACTTTTGCCAATTTCTGATTGGAGCGAAGCAAATTCAATATTATCTTCTTGATTCCATTTCAAAACAAATTGTACAGACTTGTTGCAGACGGAGCAATCTCCATCAAACAGTAAAATTTTATCATAATTGAAATCAATCTTCATTCTAATTTTCTAATAAAATAAGCATTGACGTTATAAATATTAATTATTTCGTAATAATCTCACTCTTTTTTATTAGTGAAAATCAATATAATTCCTTGAATTTACAGAAGGAATAATTTTCTCTAACCAATTATTCTTGTCGAATTTTGGATTCTAATATTTAAGTTTTTTGATGGTAGTTTTTATGGAATCGCAATTATAATGTGTTTTATAAACAGGGCAAACTCTACAATCTTCGCTGTCGCAAGGTTTTGATGGATTCAAAACTGTCCAGCATGGAGTTAAAGTTCCACTATATGCCTCACATTTGTTTCTCTCGCTAAGTTCACATTTCTTTAAGGACCAGCATGGAATCATTGAATATAGTGCTTTAATTGCCGCAATCGAATATTTTTTTTGAGTAATCGAATTTCGTATGCAAATCAATCTTTTAATATCATTTTGTGAATATAGGCGATGCTTGGAATCTTTTTTGAATGGAATCACCAATCCCTCGTTTTCATACAATCTCAATGTATGTACAGAAATATTAAGCAATTCTGCAACTTTCCCAATTTGGTAAATAGGAGAGTCGGCATCAATATTATCGTCAAATTCAAAATTCATTATAATTCTAAAGTATTTAAATTGCTTTGCAAAAAATCTAAATTCAAAAATATAGATAATTTATATTCATTGCAAATAAAAAATTCATTCAATTGTTGTTAATGTCAATTTGTGTTAATGAATATCAATATTTTGTCAGTCTTATGACAAATGCGATGTTGAAAAATCATAAATAGGTTCCGAATCTTCCAAATCAAGCATTGCATTAATTAGTTTAATAAATTTGAAATTCCCAATATCTGATTTATGTATATC
>JANJUO010000063.1 GCA_024710535.1 bacterium | reverse complement strand
TACTTTTGGAAGAATTTCCATAATTGCACCAAGCCCTTCACGAACTTCTTTAACCGTGCCAATGTAAATTTCGCCTTCTTCAGGTTTGCGAGTAAGTCCCATTATAACTTTGATTGCTCCATCAGCATTTTCACGATTAACTGATGCAATCTGAACTGTTCCGTCTGGATCGATATTGATTTCAACATTCCAATCTTTGCAAATTGTTCTAATTGTATCGCCACCCTGTCCGATAACAGCACCGATGGTATCGGTAGGAATTTTCAAAGTAGAAAATCTTGGTGCATATCCTGAAATATCATCTCTCGGAGTGTCGATAGTTTGGTTCATAATTCCCAAAATATGAAGTCTGCCTTCTTTTGCTTGGTTTAGAGCAGTTTTCATAATTTCCATCGATAGACCTTCAATTTTGATATCCATTTGGAATGCAGTGATACCTTCTTGGGTACCGGTAACTTTGAAATCCATATCGCCAAGAAAATCTTCATCACCAAGAATATCACTCAAAACAGCAACTTTTTCGCCTTCGCTGATAAGTCCCATCGCAATACCGGCAACAGGTTTGATCATTGGAACACCTGCATCAAATAATGCAAGCGAGCCAGCACAAACAGTAGCCATAGAAGAAGAACCATTAGATTCCAAAATATCGGAAACAACTCTTAAAGTATAAGGAAAACTTTCTGCAGTCGGCAACATATTTTTCAAAGCACGCCATGCTAAATGACCATGACCAACTTCACGTCTGCTAACGCCAAGTCTGCCAACTTCACCGGTTGAAAATGGAGGGAAATTATAGTGAAGCATAAATCTTTCATTATAAAGAGGAAGCAAGCCGTCAATCATCTGTTCATCGCGGTTTGTTCCTAAAGTAACAGAAGTAATACTTTGCGTTTCGCCTCTTGTGAACAAAGCGGAGCCGTGATTTCTTGGCAATAATCCAATTTCGCATTCAATTGGTCTGATTTGAGTAGTTTTTCTGCCATCCAATCTGATACCATCGTCAAGAATCATATTTCTCATATATTTCTTTTCGAGGTCTTTTACAGTTTTGGAAGTATATTTTTCAATTTTGTCTGTATAATTTTCATTTTCACCAAAAATTTCTGTTGCTTTTGCTAAAGCGTGCTCAAAAACACTGTTTCTTGATTCGTGTCTTTGATTTTTGGTGGTAATTGTATGAACATATTTATACAATTCATTGTGGATTTCATTTTTGATTGCTTCAACAAATTCTTCAGGCACATCATTATTAACGATTGGTCTCTTTTCTTTGTTTGATAAAGCAAGTAATTCTTTTTGCAAATTATTCAATACTTTAATTTTTTCGTGAGCATATTCCATTGCCAATACGAAATCGTCTTCAGAAATTTCGTGGGATTCGCCTTCCACCATAGTGATAGCGTTATCGGTACCTGCAACGGTCATATCGATATCAGACAATTTAGTTTGTTCAATTGTTGGATTTGCAATAAAATTACCATCAATTCTACCAATTCGAACTTCAGAAATCGGACCATTAAAAGGAATGTCGGAGATCAACAATGCCGCAGATGCACCAACAGCGGCAAGAGTATCCGGGTCGAAATCCGGCTCTGCTGCAAAAACATTGGCAATAATCTGTGTTTCATAACGCCAATTTTTTGGCATCATTGGTCTGATTGGTCTATCTATTAAACGGGCTGAAAGAACTTCTTTATCTGATGGTCTGCCCTCTCTTTTCAAAAATCCACCCGGAATCTTTCCGGCGGCAGAAGATTTTTCTCTATATTCAACTTGTAATGGCAAAAAGTCGATATCTACTTTTTCGGTTTCCGCAGCAACAGCTGTAACCAAAACCATAGTATCATTGCATCTAACCATAACAGCACCATTTGCAAATTTTGCAAATCTGCCTGTTTCTAAAGAATATTCTTTACCATCAAAGTTTATTGAAGTTGTTAAATATTGCATATAATAAGCACTCGAAAAATTAATAATTGACTGATTAAGATTGATTTTAGCAGTTTTTAAAGGGTAAAATGCATACCAAATAAAATACGGCACCCGCAAAAAAACAAGCGCCGTAAATTTATTTTTACTTACGTAATGACAGAGCCGCAATAATTGTTCTATAGCGTGCTATATCGTTATTTGCCAGATAATCGAGCAATTTACGTCTTTTGCCAACCATCATAATTAAACCACGACGGCTATGATGATCTTTTTTATGATGCTCAAGGTGTCCGGTAAGGTCATTGATACGAGCAGTCAACAATGCAACTTGTACTTCAGGCTTGCCCGAATCATTAGCTTCACTGCCAAACTTTTTAATCAAATCTGCTTTCGTTTCTTTTGAAATCATTTTAAAACGCTCCGATTTAAAAATTTACTTTAATACGAATTACAAATATAAGACTTTTTATGAAAATGATAAAAGATTTTTTTCTTATTTAAAAATATTATTAAAATTAATCTAATATTGGGACGAGGGACGAAGAAGGGACGAGGGACGAAGAAGGGACGAGGGACGAAGAAGGGACGAGGGACGAAGAAGGGA
>JANJUO010000055.1 GCA_024710535.1 bacterium | reverse complement strand
TTTTGATTTGTCCTTTAACATTAACATTATTGATTTTGACTAAATATTTCACTTCATCAACAAGATTTGCAGCTTTCCAACTTAGATTGTTAGGAAAAGAACCCCATCCTTCATTGTCATGCTTAACTTCAGATACAGCAACAGTGTTACCACTTTCGTCGGTCATAGTAACAGTAGTTTGATCATAACTTACATTTTGATTATCCCAAAGTGAAGTTTTGCTTGCAATTGCATTAAAAGATAAATAAAAATCTTTGTTGAAAAATGAAGGTGGATAATACTCATAAGGATAAGCGATATATTCTAATTTAGTATCAGAAATATTACCATCGGTATAACTTTGGTATAAGAAATTCGCCGCAACCATATTGCCACCACCTGATTTAGGGGAACCTTCAGCTCTTCCAAATGCAAATTTTGTAAGGAATGGATTGATAATAGCTCTTCTATGACCAACCATATATTCTCTTTCTTTATCAGCATTATGATCATCAATCATCCATCCAACAATTAGATCAACAGAATTGTAATTTAATGAGCCGGTGCTTGAGCCGGCGAATAAATTCGATTCCATTCTTGCTTTGCCTGCACCTTTAGTGTAGCATTCTGATGATGGATCATCAACGTGTCCGCTTTTTCCGCTTGCAACCATATTCAAGCATCCTTCCATAGACATAACATCGCCGGCAGTTTCCCAATTAACTGGCTTTAGTTTGTGAATTGAGCGAATGTAATTAACTCTTTCGAGTACTTTTTGCTTTTCAGCATCGGTTAATACACCTGGTCTGCAAGAATTTACATCAGGCATAACTTGATATACTTGTGCAAAAGCATTAATAACAAACAATAATGATAAAGCAAAAATAGCAAGAAGTTTTGTAAAATTATTCATAAATTAATCCCAAAATTAAATTTTAAACATTTATAATTTTTTCAATAAAACAATATGCAATTTAACGAATTTTTATTTTAAATTACAATAAATTCATAATACTCATCAATTTTTTTGTATTGATGAGTATTAAATTTACAATTAATTTATTAATTGGTTACAAAAAATTAAAATTGACTAAGGCGAACATTTGCCGCACCAAATAATTCAATCAATTTATTGAAAACACTCAAATTTAAATTTATTGACAAATTATAGGATAAATAGCGTTTGTTTAATGCTTTATCCGTTGATTTCAAATTAAAATAAATTTTCCCTTTATTTGAGGAATTATCATTTACCATTAATTTATATGCTGACTCAATTTGCTCAATCGATACTTTATCCAAATCCACAGTAATAGCAAAGCTCTTTGCAAGTTCATTTACAGCTTCTTCCACATTGAATACTTTGTCAACTGTAATTTTAATTGCTTCATCACTTGCTTCGGCTTTTCCGGTAACTACTATAATATTATCAGTTTCTAAATGTCTTTCGAATTGACTATATGCATCACTCCAGAAAATTAGCTCTGCCTTTCCCCAAAAATCTTCAAGCATTATAAAAGCAATTTGTCTGTCTTTTTTATCTCTTCTCTTTCTTATATCTTTTATCATACCGCATACAATAACCGAGCGGCTCTCGCTAAGTGATTCATAATCAGATAATTTGAACGTTGCCAGAGATTTCAAATGTGGTTCAAATTGATTTAAAGGATGTCCTGTAACATAAAAATTAAGAAACTCCTTCTCTTTTGCAAGGCGTTCTTTTTCTTCCCATTCAGGAACATTTGGTAATTGTGGCTCAACTATTTGAGCTTTGACATCACTACCAAACAAACTATCCATCATTGAAGTATTCGATTCATTATATGCTTTTGCATAAGCCAAGGCAGTATCAATTGATTCAAAAAGTGCTCTCCGCTTTCCATCTGCAATTGTATCGAATGCGCCGGCGCAAATGAGTGCCTCGAGAGTTCTGCGATTTACTAATTTTATATCGCTTAATTTTTCTTTATGCTGATTTTCTCTATTCCTATTGAGGTCAACTCTAACCACAAAATCAAAAAATGAAGTAAATTTACCCTCTTCTCTTGCAATTTCAATAGATTCAACAACACTTATGCCAACATTTTTTGTGCCTGCAAGCCCAAAATATATTTTATTATTTTTGACAGTAAATTTTGCTTTTGAACTATTTATTTCAGGTGGTAATAATTCAATTCCAAATTTTGTTGCTTCATCACGAAGTTCAACAATTTTGTCTTGGTCGAGCAATTCCGCACTCATATTTGCCGCAAGAAATTCAGCTGTATAATATGTTTTTAGCCAAGCCGTTTGATAGGCGAGATATGAATAAGCAACTGAATGTGATTTATTAAAACCATATTTTGCGAATTTGAAAATTAATTCAAAAATTTCTCCTGAAATGCTGTCATCCAGTCCATTTTTACGGGCACCTTCAGAGAAATCACTCTTTAATTTAAACATTATTTCTTCGTTTTTCTTACCCATTGCACGCCGCATCATATCGGCTTGTCCAAGAGTAAAATTACCCAAAACCTGCACCAACTCCATAACTTGCTCTTGATAAACTATAATTCCATAAGTTTTATCAAGCACTTTTTCCATCAATGGATGAAGATATTCGATTTTCTTTCTGCCGTGCTTTCTATCAATAAAATCAGGAATATTATCCATCGGACCAGGACGATAAAGAGCGTTCATTGCAGTAATTTCTTCAAGATTGTGCGGTCTCAATCGCTTCAAATACTCTTGCATACCTTGAGATTCGAACTGAAAAATTGCTAAGGTATCGCCATTGGAAATCAGATCATATACTTTTTGATCATTGAAATCAATTTGTTCGATATCAATTTTTAGATTGTGATTTTTTTCAATCATATCAAGAGTATAGTCAATTATTGAAAGGGTTTTCAATCCCAAAAAGTCCATTTTCAGCAAGCCGGCTTTTTCGAGTTCACTCATTGCATATTGAGTTGCGATGTCAATACTGCCATTTTCTTTATCGTTAGATTTATAAATTGGCACATAATCAGTAATATTACCCGGTGCAATCACAACTCCTGCGGCATGAATTCCTGTTTGGCGAATTTTATTTTCTAATAATTTAGAAAACTCAACCAAATCTTTAATTCTTGTATCATCAGTTTCTTTAAGCCATCTCAATTCAGGAAGATCAACAGCTTTTGATATTTCCAGAACTTTTCCCTGTATGGTAGGGATTACTTTTGTAATTTCTTTAACTTTAGATAATTCAATGCCAAGTACTCTGCCAACATCAGTAATTACTGCTTTTGTGGATAATTTGCCAAATGTAACAATTTGGGCAACTGCATCAGTGCCATATTTTTGTTTAACATACTCAATTACTTTATCGCGTTTTTCATCATGAAAATCAATATCAATATCGGGCATTGAAACGCGTTCAGGATTCAAAAATCTTTCAAACAGCAAATTATAGGGGAGTGGATCGATGTTCGTGATTCCCAAAGCATAAGCCACAATTGAGCCAGCAGCTGAACCTCTACCGGGTCCAACACGCACATCAAGGCGTTTTGCAGCATCAATAAAATCCCAAACAATCAAGAAATATCCAGAAAATCCCATATCTTTAATAACTTTCAATTCATATTCAGTTCTTTCTCTGACTACAGTATTTATATCCTTATAACGATTTTTGATGCCTTCCCATACAATTTCATCAAGATATTCATCAAGATTTGTTGCTTTTGAAGATGATGGAATCGGAAAAATAGGCATAGCAATTTTCCCATCCAATTTCCAATTGCATTTCTCTGCGATTTCAAGGGTATTTGATAGAGATTCCGGAAATTCTTTGAAAAGTTCTTGCATTTCTTTGAATGATTTGAAGTAAAATTCAGGAACTTTATATCTTAATTTGTAAATGTCTGGCAAATTTCCGTTTGCTCCACTTGCATCACGAATATGAAGCAAAACATTATGGGCAATTGCGTGCTCTTTTTTTATATAATGAATATCATTTGTTGCTATTATCTTATTTCCTAATGCTTTAGCAATTCTTGGGGCATCTCGCAAAACCTCTTTATCGCCTTCTATATTGTGATTTTGAAGTTCCATATAGAAATCATTGCCAAAAATGTCGCGGAAATATCGAGCTTCATTCATTGCTAAATCAAATTGTCCAGAGGCAATTAAAGAATTTATCGAACTGCCCATGCACGATGAAGTGCAAATCAATCCTTCGCTATACTTTTCTAATAACTCTTTATCGATTCTTGGGCGATAATAAAAACCTTCAGTATGACTTAAAGATGTTAATTTACAAAGGTTACGATATCCAATATCATTCTTTGCGAGCAAGATAATATGATAATAATTTTTTTTCTTAGTTTCAGCTTTGCCGGCAGATTTCTCAAAACGCGAACCATTCGCAAGATATGCTTCCATTCCGATAATTGGCTTGATTCCCATATCTTTAGCCGCATTATAAAATTCTATAACTCCATACATTACGCCGTGATCAGTTAATGCTACAGCAGGATGTCCGTCAGCAACAGCCGCTTTGACTAACTCTTTTGGAGTGGTTGCAGCATCAAGAATTGAATAATGACTATGATTATGTAAGTGAACAAAATCGCTCATTTTATTAAAAAACTCCATAAAAATTTGCATTTCATAACAATGCAAAATAATTATTTTTTTGCAATTATGATTAAATATTATTTAAAAAGTTATTAACATCATTGAATAATGTATATTCGTTGAATACTGATTGTTTTTCCTCAAAAGTTCATTCTTGATTCCCAAAAGAATGTTTCTGTTTATATAAAATAAATATCTTGAATTATTGTATATATTTCTATTAATCAAAAGTATATTTCTTAATTCCAAAAGGATATAATTATTCTTACAAATTTAATTTCTAACTCTATAAATTAAATTTCTATTTATAATAAGTTAATATTTATATCTCAAAAGATAATTTCTTACTGTCAAAATTTAATATTAATTCATATAATTATAATTTCTTATGTTCAAAACATAATTTCTTTCATTATTGCTATAAAAAATTGTACCAGAATTATCTTCGGACTAACAGAAATGTGCATCGGACTGTCAGAAATGTGCATCGGACAGTCAGAAATTAGTATCGGACGGTCAGAAATTATCTTCAGACGATAAGAAATATAAAAAATAATTATAGAAATTATTATTGTATGAACAATAATTATCTTCATATTAATAGAAATTATCTTTTAACTTATAGAAATATTCTTTGGAGTATCAGTTTTTATATTTATATGAACAGAAATTATCTTTTGACGATCAATTAGTAAATTTTGAAAAAAAATAATCTATTTTTATAATTCAATAATTAATTTTGTATAAAACATAATTTACTTTTGAGAATTACAAATATATTTTTAATTGATAGGAATAAATTTCTAAGATTAAGAAATTTAAAATGTAGCAGAATATCTACTAAACTTATGATTATTAATTATCTTTTTAAGATTATTAATCTAATTTTGATGATTTATAATTTAAAACAGATTCTCATTAAGCATATATGTTCCCATATAATCGGCTTAGTCAAGCTCATGACTTTCTATTGACTTAAGTAAATTTGCTCCGGTGAAACAGCCATTTAATTCTAAAGATACGAAATCTAATGCAAACACAGAGAAAACTACATCTGTTATTATGTTACAATAAATTAGAATATATTATTCTTCATCAAATTTTGTCTGAAAATATTGGTTTGAATAAAAAAAAATATATTTATATGAAAACCATTACTAAATCGTTAAATGTTCTTTTATAAGTGCGGTTTTTATGACAATTTTATTGACTGTATTTGCTTTAGTATTCATTTTAAGAATAATCTTTATGGTTTATGGCTCAGCAAGAGAAAGAGCCAAAAGTCATAAGATTAATAGTAAAAACAATCCCAAAGTTTCGGTCGTTGTTGCCGCAAGAAACGAAGAGGAAAAAATTCAAAAGTGTATATTATCAATTCAATCTTCTAACTATGATAATTATCAAATAATTGCCATCAATGATAGATCAAGCGATAAAACCGGAGAAATATTGGATAATCTTGCTAAATCTATTAAAAATCTCAAAGTTGTGCATATCTTGAACGATTCCCAAAAGGGAAATTTGAAAGGAAAAGCCGGTGCTTTGCATCAAGGATTTTTGAATTCGGATGCAGATATTTTTATGGTAACAGATGCCGATTGCGTTGTAGGAAAAGAGTGGATAAGTTCTGTGGTTGCGGAATTTCAAAATGATGAAATCGCCATTGTTCCATCATTCACCTTAATCAAGGGAAATAGATTTTTCGATAAAATTCAAGCTGTCGAATGGGTTTATATGCATACAATGGCTTCTGCTGGAGTTAATTGGGGAGTCCCATTAGGATGTTACGGTAATAATTTATCAATTTCAGCAAAAAAATATTTTGAAATTGGCGGTTATGAAAAAATTAAATTCTCTGTAACTGAAGATTTGGCTTTGCTTCAAGGACTCATCAAAAATGGTGGAAAGGCACACTACAAGTGCTCTTATGCAAGTGCTGTTCATACTTTGCCAGAAAAAACATTTAAAGATTATTTTAATCAACATAGAAGATGGGCAATTGGAGGACTTGGACTCGGAATGAAAGCAACGATTTTTGTAGCAACATCTCTATTTATTTGGTTGGGATTGTTACTTACTGCAATAAATGCTGACTGGATTTCATTCTTCGTAATATTGGGCATTAGATTTTTCGGTGATTTTTCGGTGATTTTGCCATCCCTTTTAAAATTAAAGCAAACAAAATTATTCTTTTGGGTATTTCCTTCAATATTATTTTTCTTGGTAATGGAACTTGTTGCACCATTTATGGTAATTAATAAAGAAGTTGAATGGAAAGGTCAAGTATTTGGGCATAATAAGAATTAAATATGATTCAAAATATTGTAAAATATTGCACTTACATAATTTGTATGATATTAGTTACAAGTAATGTTCATGCTCAAAAATTCGATATTTTACCTTCCAACGCATATATATTCAACAATCAAAGCAATCATTTAAATTTTTATATTAACGGATTAAATTCCCAATATTCCACAATTTTGTTTGATAATATTCCTATAAATAGCACTTATGATAACTCTATCAATTTGAATAATTTATTTCTTTTAAATAACAAATTATTTAAGAGAAATTTTGTTGATTCGCTAAGAAATTACCATATTTCAAAAGAACTTTCAATTGAATCGAAAATTTATCAATCTGATACTATCATGTTGTTTTTGAATGGTGGAAATTCTGATGGTAATGCTCAATATTTTCAATCATTTAATTACGATTATTATTATATAAATATAATGCTTAATTACTATGCAAATAATGGAATTATTGTTTCTGATGAAAAAGTTCTTCCTTATCACATATCGAATAATACAATTTTGAATTCCGAAAGTAATGATCTTTCTTTCTTCATCAAAACCGGATTGAAAGATAAAAATTCCGAATTTTCGATTTCAAATTATTTTAATTCAAATTATAATGAATATCCTCTTAATGTTTATAATGAAGTTGTTGATATTATTTCAGATAAAAATTGGCACTTCAATCTAACGAATTTACATTATATTACAAATATTTACGATGGTTATTTAACAGGAAATATATACTATAAGTATAGCCGAAATAATAAAAGGATAGAAGCAGTTAATAGAATTGAAAATGAGATTATCAAAGAAACTACATTAGGTTTTTTGAATGAATTTATAATCAAATCTTCGAATAATTATTCTTTGAATATTGGTTTTGATTACAATAGAAGCAATGTTGATAAGCAAAATCTGAACTTATATACTATAACAAATGAATATGCTAAGTTTAATGTAAATCAACAGTATAGATTGGATTCATCGTTATTGCTTGGTATTCAAACAGGATATTTTATCAATTCTTTTAATTCATCAATAAAAAATAAATATAATTTAAGTTACAGCGATTTTAATTATAAATTTTTTGCCAAATATAATTTTGACAAAAATGGTTATGGCAAGTTTGATATATCATATAATTCGCAATCCCCATCAATAAAAAATATCTATGCCGACATATTTGAATCGGCAAAACTAATTGGAATTGCAAGTTTATTAAATTCAAATAATTATTCTTTTGAATTGAATTATAGAATATCCGAGCATTTAAATTTTTTTGGAGAAATATTTTTATCAAATATTTCTAATTTACCCGAATCAAGAGCAGACTTTATAAGTCATTCAACAGAATATCAAGTGAATGGTGTAAATATAGAATTATTAATGGATTATGATATAATTACTCTTCGATTTGGG